>JACPUH010000067.1 GCA_016192345.1 Ignavibacteriales bacterium
AAAGCAAGCGGATGGGAGTAGCATTCTATTTTTCTCGGCGGCCTCTGAGGCCCCCTACACTCTTACTCATTCTCCTGCAACCGTTCGGGCCTCCTTGAGCCATTGTCGCAGGGAGAGCACCATTCGTTCCAAGCCCTCTGCGAGAGGACCGTGCAAACTCTCCGGCATATCCTCAAGCAGTTTTTCATGAATCCGAAGGTATTGTTCCTCCAACGTACGGACAAAAACTGCTCCCTTCGGGGTCAGACACACATCGATACTGCGCCGGTCTTCGGGGTCAATCGATCGCCTCACAAATCCCTTCTCTTCAAGGCTCTCCAGGATGCGCGAGAGGCGGCTCCCGCTGATACTCATCCCTGCCAACAACGCCTTCACCGTCATTTGCTGCTCATGCCGGAACATCCAGAGCGTCCGGAATTCCGGTACGGAAGCATGGAACCTGGAAGCAAGGCGCTCTTCTTCCTCCTGACAGCCCGCCAACAATTCCAAGGTGAGTAACGCTACCTGCGTGGCCTGCTGTTCGATCACTTCCATAGCCCGTTCCGTGCTCAATTCAAGCATTGTATGAAACAAAATTCATACCATCCGCCAAGCCTCCGGATTACTCGATTTTGGCCTGACTTACAACAACCCGATTGCGGAAATTCCCGATCTCGCAAAACAGGGAGGCCGGGTTTCTCACTTCTTCATCCCTTTTGCCGGCACCTATTGCCATTTT
Organism: Ignavibacteriales bacterium; assembly: GCA_016192345.1. Taxonomy (GTDB): domain Bacteria; phylum Bacteroidota; class Ignavibacteria; order UBA10030; family UBA10030; genus UBA6688. The sequence continues at coordinate 719 of JACPUH010000067.1, forward strand.
TGAGAATTCCTGCCGTCAATAAGGGTCACGCTCTTACTTCCATTCCAGTCTCCTCCAGACGATCCACCTTCGCGAAGAGCTTATCCACGTTCCCGCGATACCGTTCATGTAGAACCGACTGAAGTATTTCACGACTCATGACATGATGCTTCATCACTGCAAACACCAGAGCACCGAGCGCCGCCTCCTTGAATCCGAAGACTTGACGAAAAGGAAAGCGATGAAGCTTACCCCCCGTCTCCGGCGCAGGAAGCGAATCATCGATGTACATGGCGGAGGAGGAGCCAAGCCGTTCCGGGATGGAACGCGACTGGACATCGCGCAACCCATCGGCTGAGGTCACAAGGACGATATCAGGCCGTTGAATGCCGGTAAATCCTATTTCTTCCGGACTCCACCAGAGTTCCGAGGCGGAGAACCCCGACCCTTGTGTCACCGGGTTGTCGTTTTTTTGGGAAATGTACAGACCGCTCGCGACTGCAGCAGCACAGACGAGGCCGGCGGAGGATTGTATTCGCTCACCCGCACTCCCTGCGATGACAACACTCAACGCGTGCTTCAACTGAGGAACTTTTCCGGCCGGGCGCAGGATCTCGTCGTGTGGCACCGGCCCCTGATGCCGCTCTTTTTGCTTCTCGTTCCATCGTTCAGCAAACGCCGTGCGGTCCTTCCGATCGGTAAGGAGGCCGAGGGTCCAGCCATTCCGACCGGCGATGTCCCGGAGCTTTCTGCCGTCCAGTTCATTGGAGGGAACGGCGAACTCGGTGCAGAGTTCCAGCACCTCGATCACCGAAAAGCCCTTGAACGCAATCGCCTGCCGCAGTAGTTCCGGGAACGATGGATCGGTCGCCATGGTCCTTGCCACAAACGGGGCATGGCTCGCCTGGAGGATGGTACACAGATCGACGGGCGGAACAATATTCCCGTAAGGAGTCGTGGCGGTGACAAAACATTCCGGTGTGACACTGGACCCCTGCCCCCCCGTCATCCCGTACACGAAGTTGTTACAGATAAGGACGGTCACGTCGATATTCAGCATCGCCGCATGGACAAGGTGCTGGAGCCCGATCATGGCGCCTCCATCACCGATGAGAACGACGGTCTTCAGGGACCCGCCGTCAAGGACCGAATCGGCAAGGGCAATACCGGTGGCAAAAGCGGTCGAGCGCCCGTGAGTCGTATGGATCGTGTGGAGTTCCTTGAACAACCCATCCGCGAGGCCGATGCATCCGATATCCGTCACCAATGCAAGGCGATGCGGGGGGACCTGCAACTCGACCAACGCTTCGTTGAGTCTCCGCAGGACTGACGTATGCCCACACCCCTTACAGAACGGAAAGCGCGGATTATCCACCAAGTAGGTGGAATGGATCGGGAGGATGGATGTTATGCCGGTTGCCATGGTTCCTCAAAAACCGCTTCCAGGATCTCCTCCGGGGTGATCATGGCTCCAATCTTGTTCACCCCCCGCACTTTCGCTCCTTTGCAGTACCGTTCGAGGACCGAACGGTACAGTCCCGACATATTTTCCTCTGCGACCAGGACAGTGTCGACCCCCTGAAGAGCGTGGGCCAATTTCTTGACGGGGATGGGAAACAACGAGTGGATCACCAACAGGGAAATCCGTTCACCGGCATTCCGTGCCTGCTGCACGGCGCTGCGGGCCGCCCGGGCGGTCACTCCGTAACTCACGACCAGGGTCGTTGCCGAAGGTTGAAGATCGGAGACCACGGAGACAAAATCGTCGCGACGCCAGCTGATTTTCTGTTCAAGATGTTTCAGGACATCAATGGTTTCTGTGGAGTTCTTCTGCAATCGCCCCTGCTTATCGTGGGCGGAACCCGTGGCCGTTACCTTTCGGTCACCGCCGACCGGTGCAAAGGGGGGAATTTCGTGGAGTGCATCGAAGTAATATGTTCCTTTTCGCTCTGTCCGGTTGTGCGTGCCGAGGTCCCGAAAGGCAAAATTCGAAGGTCGGTTCTGCGCCGTTGACCGTGGAAGCGATGAGAAGTCAACACTTTCGATGGTCATCCCGGTCTCCTTGTCGCTCAGGAGGATCACCGGCATCCGGAGCAATTCAGCCCAGGTGAACGCGAGAATGGTCAGTTCATAACACTCAGAGGCGTTGGTCGGACAGAGAACGGGGAGGGTGTATCCGCCCGACGTGCAAAATTCCGCGAGCAGGACGTCTCCCTGAGCTCCCTGCGTTGCCCCGCCGGTACTCGGGCCCAACCGCTGAACGAGCGAAACCACCAAGGGTGTCTCCGTCATTAATGCATACTGGATCGATTCGATCATCAGTGCCCAGCCGGGGCCCGACGTTGCCGTCATGGATCGAGAGCCGCGCATCGACGCGCCGATGCAATACGCAATGGCGGAGATCTCATCCGGAGCGCTGAGGGCAATGCCCCCCTTGGCCGGGAGAAGATCGATCATCGTTTTGAAAATACCGGTAGCGGGCGTAATGGGGTAGCCGGCGAAGAACATACATCCTGCCTGAAGCGCTCCTTCGGCCATCATCTGGTTGCCGGAGCGTAAGCGGATGGATTGGGGAAGATGGGATTGGGCCTTGCGCGCCATGGAGGAGAGGGCCTCAGCAACCGGCAGGATCATAACTTGCCATCACCCCGTCCAGCGCCTGCCCCCTCGCCTGCAGCTCGTTCAATTTCTGGACGATCTTCAGCACATTGCTGCTCCGCTCCTGTACGAGGTTCTCAACAAATTGTTCGACATCGGGATAATCACATAACGCGGCAACGCGCTGGTAAAACTTCACCATCTCGTTTTCCCGCCTCATCGCTTCGTTGAGCAGACCGCAACTGTTGCGGCACGCATGGGCACAACGGAGATCATCGATATTCATGGCATCCTCTTAATTGTGTCTCTCCACAGGAATTCCGGTCCCGGGGCCGGCGAGAGTTCGCTTCGATGACCGCTCTCTCCTGAACGCAAATTCGATTCCAGCCATCAAGGCCTGCTTGTTCAGCGGCAGCAGGTGGTGGTGGCGTTCGGGAAGGACCCCCTTCAGCGCTTCCAGAATACTCTCCGATTGTACCAGGGGACAACGCTGAAGGAACGCCCCCAGCATCACCATATTGGCGACCTGCTTCTTGCCAAGTTTTACCGCCTCCTGGAGGGCGGGGACACCCAACACTTCGATATCCGTACGTTTCGGAGGACGAATCATGGCCGACTCCTCAAAGAACAGCATCCCGCCCGGCTTGACGCTCCCCTCGAACTTCTCCAGCGAAGGTTGGTTGAGAATCACCGCCGAGTCAAAGCGTGACACGATCGGGGAACTGATCCTCGACTCCGAAACGATCACCGTACAGTTGGCAGTCCCTCCCCGCATTTCCGGACCATAGGAAGGCATCCAACTCACTTCCTTTCCTTCAATCATCGCCCCGTACGAAAGGATCTGGCCCAGGGAAAGAACCCCCTGTCCTCCAAATCCCGAAACAATCATCTCGTGTGCTTGATGCATAGATTCGCTCCAATCAAATACGTGAACATTCAGCCACCGGGTGAACCGGCCGGCGCGACGGTGAAGGAATACCTCAACCCCTCCTTGGGACCGTCTTTCGAGACGCCATTCACCACATACTCCACAAGGTCGCCCTCCCGAAACGGGCCGATCGTGGCAAGCCAGTAACTGTTCCCTTTCGCGTCGTCGTTATATTGCCAGAAAGCCTGCACCTCTTCCTCGTTTCTCTTCCCGTCCTTCCCCATCACAGACCACTGCACCGACACATATTGCCCCATTTCAATCGGCCACGTTCCAATCCAGAGGCCCACCGGTACATCTTCCATCACTTCGTTCGGACTCCGGAATGCGTCCGTTGTATCATGCCAGAGTTCCATGGCTCCTCCTTAACCCTTCCGCGCCGGCGTTCTGCTCCAGGCACGGTCCACTCATTGCGGCACCTTGAGATCTCCCAACGGGTACATCGGGAACATATTCTTCTCCATCCATGCATTCGCTTCCACCGGCGTCATTTTCCAACCGGAGGGACAGTTCGAAACGACTTCCACAAAGCAGATCCCTTTTTTACGCGGTTGGTACTCCAGCGCAAGCCGGAGGGCCTTCTTCGTTTTCCGCACGGCATTCGTCGTATGGACCGCCTGGCGCGTAACATAGTACGCCCCGGGCAATTGTGCAATCAGGTCGGTTATCTTCAGAGGGAAGCCCATGACCGCCTGTTGCCGTCCAAACGGAGTCGTTGACGTGACCATTCCAAGGAGGGTCGTCGGGGCCATTTGGCCGCCGGTCATGCCGTAAATCGCGTTGTTGATAAAGACGACGAGGATGTTTTCCCCCCTGTTCGCGGTATGGATTGTCTCCCCCGTTCCGATCGCAGCGAGATCCCCATCCCCCTGATAAGAAAAAACGTACTTGTCCGGAAAAACCCTCTTGACCCCGGTGGCCACGGCAGCCGCACGCCCATGCGCCGCCTCCTGCATGTCCACATTCATGTAATTGTAGGCAAAAACCGAGCACCCGACCGGAGCGATACCGATGGTCTGCTCCTGGATCCCCATTTCTTCCACCACCTCCATAAGCAGCTTATGGACCACCCCGTGACCGCATCCCGGACAATAATGAAAAGGGGTATCGGTTAGCGTGGAGGGTTTCTGATAGACAAGCTCCATACCGTTTGTTGTTGTGACGACTTCCATGGGAAGCTCCTTGAGAAGGCTGTTGAACAGGCAGATTCCCCGTTGAGGCTGAACCTCAGACCGCGGGAATCCGGTACGATTCGGCGATCGATTCAATCTCTTCCAATACTTCTTCGGGGGAAGGGATCATCCCTCCCATGCGCCCCTTGAATGCAACGGGTCTCCCACCCGCAACGGCGAGTCGAACATCCTCGACCATTTGACCGGCGTTCATTTCCACCACCAGGAAGGAAATCACCTTGCGGCTCAAGCTGGAAATAATCTGACTCGGAAACGGGTAGAGCGTTATCGGTCTCAGGAGTCCGGCCTTGATTCCTTTTTCACGGGCAAGCTCCACGGCCTTTTGGGCAATCCGGGCAGCCAGGCCAAACGCCACAAGCAGGATCTCCGCATCGTTTGTCTCAATCTCTTCGTACCGAACCTCCTGTTGGATCTCATGATACTTCTTTTGGAGATGGAGGTTGACCTCCTCCATCCTTTCCGGCTCAATGAAGAGGGAGGTAATGATGTTGCGTTCGCGTGACGCAGGCTTCCCCACGGTTGCCCAGGGCTTGTCACCGGGCGGAAGCGACCCCTCGGCAGGGAGACTCACTTTCTCCATCATCTGGCCCAGGGCACCATCGGCAAGGATCATGGCCGGGTTACGGTATTTCTCCGACAGGCGGAATGCGTCGAACACAAAGTCGGCCATCTCCTGGACGGACGAGGGGGCCAGAACGATCAAATGATAATCGCCATGCCCTCCCCCCTTCGTGGCCTGGAAGTAATCGCTTTGAGCAGGTTGTATGGTCCCCAAACCCGGGCCACCGCGGCTCACGTTGACCACAAGGCACGGCAACTGGGCGGAAGTCATGTACGAAAGACCTTCCTGCATCAGGCTGATGCCGGGGCTCGAGGAGGAGGTCATCGCGCGCGCTCCGGCCCCTGCCGCTCCATACACCATGTTGATCGCGGCGAGTTCGCTTTCTGCCTGCAACACCACTGCGCCCCGCTTCGCTCCATGTTCCGTCAGGTACTCCAGGATCTCCGATTGGGGGGTAATCGGATACCCGAAGTATGCCTGCAGACCGGCACGCAGCGCAGCTTCGGCCAACGCTTCATTCCCCTTCATCAAACGAGGTGGTTCTTTTTTCTGATTCATTCAATCCTCGACTGAATTATCCATATCGGAGTTCATGCTTCCGCGAGGGCGGGCTCGCGTTTTACAGGCGTTTTTTTCTGACGATAGACGGTGATAGCCGCTTCGGGACAGACGAGAGCACAGTTGGTGCAGCCCGTGCAATTCTCCTGTACCAGCATCACGAAGCGATATCCTTTGATATTGATCTTTTCCGAGAGGCCAATGCTTTCCTGGGGGCAGCTCCCGATACAGAGTTCACATCCCTTACAGAGTTCTTCGGCAACAGCGATGGTTCCGCGAATCATTGGATGGCTCCCTTTTGATGGATTTGCTGGTTTTTGGGCAGCAAGATATATGCCATTGCAGAGGACTTTCGAAGGGACAAAATGAGCCTTTCCGGGTGCCACATTATCATTTCTTGGAATGGTTTCCTGCGGGCTTCCCAACTTTGGAAGTCATCCCTGCGAGATACTCAACATTCCCCCGGGGCCGGGGCGGCAAGATTGGAGTGTCAGCTCTATGCACCCTCTGCACAACTCCGCCCGTTTCAGGTCGATCTCCTCCACATAGGTGGAGGAGCGCATGACGCACTCAAACTGGTGGCAATGGAACAGACCAAACGTATGTCCGAGTTCATGGACGACCTCCTTTTCCAGGCGGTGAAGGAGGAGGTCCTCGTCCTCCGGCAGACCATAGAATTGGTTGCCGAGCCGGGCCGTGGAAACAACCGCAGCCTGGCCCCGGAGTTGTGCTTCGCCGAAGACAAACGTGAGAACCGGGATATACAGATCGACGTCGACCACAGCGATCGTCTTCTGTTCCGGGAAAGGATACTGGTACAGCAGTTCTGAGAGAAGGAGGGTGGAGTTGTATTGCCCGCGGGAGGAATCGAACGCGCGGGGAAGATTGAGCGAACCCCGGGAGACCGCCGGCACCGCCCGGAATTGATCCCCAACCTTCTTCGCGACGCCAAGCAGACTATCCTGCCTGAGGGAGGACGCGTTTAGGATGCGAATCATCGGGGTCACTGCGGTTTCTTCAACCCGTACTTTTCAATCTTATTGTACAGTGTGACTCGGTCAATCTGGAGGATTTCAGCGGACCGTGAGATGTTCCAATGATTTTGTCCCAGCATCGCCATAATATGTTCCTTCTCCATCGCCGCAAGCGACCCGCAGGCCGGCATCGATCGTTTTTCGAGAAGCTGGAACGGAAGATCTTCCGGCCGGATCGCCGGCTCCTTCCCTACTACCATCGCCCGCTCGATCGCGTTCTCCAGCTCGCGGATGTTGCCGGGCCAGTCGTACCGCACAATCGCGTCCATCGCATCCGGCGTGATCGTGTGAATGTGCTTTCCCATGGTCCGTGCGTAGTTCCTGACAAAAAAATTCGCAAGGATGGGAATATCCCCCTTGCGTTCCCGCAGGGGGGGGAGGAAAATGGAGAAAACATTCAACCGGTAGTACAGGTCCTCGCGGAACGTTCCTTCGGCAACGGCCTTCTCGAGGTCTTTGTTGGTCGCACTGATGATCCGGAAATCGACCTTGATGATATCGTTTCCTCCGAGCCGCGAGAACTGCTTCGTTTCAATCACCCGCAGCAGGTCCATCTGGGTCTTCATATCGATATTCCCCACTTCGTCGAGGAAGAGCGTCCCGCCGTCGCAGAGTTCGATCTTCCCCTTTCTCCGGTACTGCGCCCCGGTAAAAGCGCCCCGCTCGTGACCGAACAGCTCGCTCTCCAGAAGTCCCTCAGCCATGGCCCCGCAATTGACCGGTACGATGGGAAAGTAGCGGCGTGAGCTGCTGCTGTGGACCGCCCTCGCGATCAACTCCTTCCCGGTCCCACTCTCACCCCGGATCATCACCGTGGTGTCGGTGGAAGCGACCGTCTTGATCAACTCGAACACTTTCTGCATCTGCGGTGAGTCGCCGATGATTTCATCGGCTTTGGAAATTTCCGTGATCTGTTCGCGCAACTTGAGATTCTCGCTGGCGAGACAACGTTGCTTGACCGCGTTGCTGACAATGTGAGAGAGATAATCAGGGTCGACGGGCTTGGTGACGTAATCGAACGCCCCGGCCTTGAGTGCCTGGACCGCGGTATCGACGGAGGCGTGGGCCGTAATGAAAATGATGGTCGCCCCCGCATCGATTTCCTTGATCCTCTGCTGCAATTCCATCCCGTCCACACCGGGCATTTTGATATCCAGCAGGATAATGTCCCATTTCTTCGCCTGCAGTTGCCGCAACGCGGCAGCGGCATCCTCTGCGCCACTCACTTCATACCCATCCTCCCGAAACCATTTCATGAGCGAGTCGCGCACAATCTTTTCATCATCCACAACGAGAATCGAACTGTTGGTCATCATTCTGTATTCCTCCCGGACACAAGCCGGGGATTTGGTGAACTACCCTCCAACGGCCGAGCCGGTGGAACAGCGTCGGTGGGAAATGAAAGCGTGAAGGTTGTACCTTTGGAAACTTCCGAATGCACGGCGATCGTCCCTCCGTGCCGTTCCACGATGCCGTAGACAACGGAAAGACCGAGTCCCACGCCCACTCCCTCCCGTTTCGTCGAGAAGAACGGGTCGAAGATCGTCGGCAAATCGCTGTCCGGGATGCCAACGCCCGTATCCATGACATGGATGCGGATCATTCCCGTCTCATCCGGTTGAGGCACCTCGACGGTCAGGGTTCCTCCTCCCGGCATCGCTTCGACGCCATTCACGAAGAGGGCAACCAGCGCCTGCTGGATTTGGTTCTCATCGCACAAGAGCATCAACTCGCCTGCCGGAAGCGTTGTCTGAAACCGGACATTGGATATCTCGAAATGATGTCGCATCAATTTCCCAGCCTTGTCGATGATCGTCCCAACCGGTGCGAGGCTCAATTCCCCGACCTGCTTCTTCGAAAAGAGAAGCAGGTTCTTCACGATGGTGCCGCAGCGGGCCGCCTCGCTCGCAATGAGGCCAAGGTCGTTGAGCATCTCCTCCTGCAGTTCACCACGTTTTTCTGTTTTGCGCAATTGCTTCGCAAGCAACCGTGCGTAGGTCAGGATCCCTTCGAGAGGGTTATTCAATTCATGGGCAACGGTGGCGGAAAGTTTCCCGAGCGACGCCATTTTTTCGATCTGGAGGATCTGCTCATGGATGCGTTTCAATTCATCCGATTTCTGGCGGACACGCTCCTCCAGCGTTTGCGCCCACTTCTCGTTCTGTTCTTTTTCCCGCCGGAGAGCGCCAGTCATATCGTTGAACGAACGGGCCAGCTCACCGATCTCATCCCGCGACGGGAGCGGAATCTCATGTTCAAGATTCCCCGCCTCGATCTGTCGGGTCCCTTCGATCAGCACCTTCACGGGACGGCCTACGAGGACCGTAAGAAAAATCATCGCCGCCCCCGTCATCACGATCACGGCAAGGATCGACACCATCAACATCTGATCCTGCTCCCTGGCAACCGACCGGTCGATTTCCTCGAGGGACATACGCACATCTAGCACGCCGAGCACGGTCCGTTCAGAGGGGTCGGAATGGCAACCGGACTGGGAACAACTGTGCTCATTCCGGATCGGGTTGATCAATCCTAGGACGCGGTGCCCCTGTGCCCCGGCATAGATACGCGTCCGGTTATTCATGGGAAGCGACTCAAGCGGCTTCGCCTGGTCATGACAGACGGTGCATGCTTCAGCATGCAGATCGACGACGCTTCCCTGTTCGGTGGAATCGGTGGAGTAGGTGATGACACCGCGCTTGTTGTAGATGCGGATCCCTTCCACTCCCGGTTGGCGCCCGACCAGACCGATAATCTGATAGACATCCTCCTTCCGGTTCAGGAGCATGCTGTAATGCGTCGCATTCTTGACGACGTCACTCAGCCGGTCGGCACTTGCAAAGACCTGGTCCATCATCTGCGTCGCATGAAAGCGAATGGTGAACAGCGAGTAGATGCTGAACAGGCCCGTCACAAGGATGAAAGCCCCGAGCATCAAGCGAAAACGGAGCGTATGAAAGAACTGCATAAGGACACCTCACCCCAGCAGGAATGGCAGAAACCGTGCCAAGTACCGGACAATAAAAAACGGGAATTGTCTCAATTCCCGTTGTTCCCTGTTGCAACTTTAAGAAGGTTTATCCGGCCCGACTACGACAATTGGGAAATCCTCCGCGCCCCCCGTTTCCCAATCATGGCACGGCCGGTCAGAAGAACACTTTCGTCAGAATGGAGAAGTACTTCTTCGCGCCGAGAATATCGGCGACCTCACGATGCATCTCGCCGCCATCCGCCAGCGTGGGACCCACCGCCGGTCGTTCATTCAACAGGGCCTGATGGAGGAGTTCCTTGAGTCGTGCATCATCCCTGGCGAAACTCTCCGCCGCTTTCCGGTCGGTCAGCAGTTTCTCCATCTCATCACTCCCTCCTTCAACACTGAGGTCGAACAACCATCCCTGGTCGTATGGATACTGCTCAAGCTTGTGCGGCTTTTCCGTCAACATCGAGTTCACCGCCCAGACCTCGCCGGTCAGAGGAGAAGGAATCGGAAACGTTCCACCATCGGTAACGATCCAGAGACAGACCTGGTCCCTGGCAACGCGCTCCCCCACAGAAGGAAAAGCAACGGCCTTCGGTGACACAAGGGCCCTTGCGAATCCCGGTTCGATCCCAACGCGCACAAGTGATTCCGACCAGCGGCGAACCCAGCAATGACGGCTGGTGTAGGAGTAATCGGTCCGGAGGTTTGCGGGACCATCGGCCCTCTGCTCCGGGGTGGTTTTCGCCTTTTGATCCGAATGATAATGCTTCCGCATGGCCGCATCGAGCGGGCAACGGTCGCAATCGAAGCTTCGGTCGCAGAGTTGGTACGACAGGATTCCCGCCGTCATCCAGACACAGCGCAGCTCGTTCAGGGGGACAACCGAATGTTCTGAATGCCCGAAGGAATTTTTCATAACGCCTTCTCCTTGTGTAACATACCACGCCCTACCGGAGTTGCGATACGGTCTGCAAATCCTTTGCCCATTCGTCGGCAGGCGGGGAGAGTTCCTCATGTTCTGCGTGCGTAAAAATGGGGAGGTATTTGACTGCCAGCGCAAACGCGACAAATCCGAACACCACAATGGACAACGTCACCGCGAGCTCCATCCAGGAAGGGAAATATCCTTTTCCCGCCCATCCTTCAAATCCCGTGATCGAGGTGTTCATCCGGTTGATGATAAACCCGACCACGATCATGAGCGCCCCGGCAAACAACCCATTATGATTCTCACGAAACTTTCGCTGTGCCAGCAGGATCATCGGACCGAACACGCCAACGACCATCTCGAGCCAGTAAAGGTACGTCTCGTACCGCGGGAGGAAAAGAAGTCCAAGGGCCTTCCGCTCGATCAAGTCGACGGTCTTGAACGACAGGTACACACCCAGCATCACCACACCCACCCTTGCGATGTCCGCCAGGATATCCATCTCCAATCCCCTGTGAAAAGCCCGCGCGCTTAGGAACGACTCGACAATGACCATGGCGCAACCGACCGCAATCGCGGAAATGTAAAAGAAGAACGGAAGGTACGGGGAATACCACAGTCCGTACAGTTTATCCGGGGCAATAAGGTACACTGAACCGAGCGATGACTGATGGAGCGTGGAAAGCAGGACGCCGACGATCACGAGGGGGATCGTGATTCTCTTGATGAACTTGATGGTCTTCGTCAGTTTAAATTTCTCCAGCACCACCGGGGAGAATTCCAGCGCCAGCACGGTGGTGTACAGCATGACGCACCAGGCCACCTCGAACATGACCGACCGCGGGTTCCACATAATGATGGCATGCCAGATTTGAAGCGGTCTGCCGAGATCATACATCAATCCCAGGATCACCAGAGTGTAGCCGAGAAACGCCGTCAGGATGGCAGGGCGGACGACCGGTTCAAACCGTTTGAGGTTGAAGACATGAACCATCGCCGCGAGCGTGAACCCGCCGGCCGCCAGCCCCACGCCGGTGATCACGTCGAACCCCACCCACAGGCCCCACGGGAAATCGTCGCTGAGGTTGGTGGAGGCGCCCAGCCCATCCACAAACCGGACATAGGTTGCATACAACCCGGCAGTGAAGATCAACCCGGCTGTCGCTTTCCAAAATGTGATTTTTGAGAGAATCTGTTTCATCGTTCATCCCTTTCGAGGACGCTCCGAGGGTCGTTCCGCAGATGGCCCGCGGCCTTCGGAAGCAGTCATGGTTGCTATGAATTCGAGGTCTCGTGACCGTTCGAACGGTCGTCCATCTCTCTCAGCTTGGCTTCGAGTTGCTGCACTTCCGTCCGGCGATTGGTGATCCACCAAACGCCGTAGAGGAACACACCGCCGACGGCAACGACTGTCGGAATTTTTGAAAGCGCGTTCCACGTCAGGGCCGGCAGAGGGATCTTCGACAGGTTGGTCTTGAACCCCAGTTCTTCGAATGGGACGCTGCTGATGTAGAGAATGGAGGTCCCACCGACTTCCTCCAGCCCATAGACCTTATTGACATACTTCTCCGGTTCCGCTTTGATCCGCTCGTGCGCTTCACGGATCAGATCGTCCCGGTCGCCAAACTTGGTGGCGCCGGTGGGGCAAGCCTCCGCACACGCGGGCTGCAGTCCCTTCTCCAACCGAGATGCGCAGAACTTGCACTTCTGCACGCGCGGGTAATTGTTGTCCCATTCGTACCGCGGGACCTGGAACGGGCAGGCTTGCATGCAATATCGGCAGCCGATGCACTTGTTCTCATCATACAGCACCGGACCAGCAGCGGTCTTGGTGAATGCCCCGACGGGACACACCGAGACGCAGGTGGGATCGACGCAGTGCTGGCACATCCTCCGAACGTAGGTGCCGTTGAATTCGTGCAGCACGGTGTACGCCGTCGGCGAGAGGATTTGTTCCTCCTTGTCCGAAAGGCCGTTTTCCTCCTTGCAGGCCACCTGACAGGCATTGCAGCCGACGCAGAGGGTTATATCAATCAACATGGCTTTCTTTGCAATCATGGTATTCTCCCGGTCGGCTACTGAACTTCAAGAAATGTTGCTTCAAATTTTTTCCAGACTCCTTCGTCCATCTGCTTCAGCGCTCCCGCCACCGGCGCACCCCCATCCTGCAACAAGGCCGGGAGGACATCGGAATTCGCACCCATCCCCGCAAAGACATCACGCAATCGGCCGAACTCATTGCGCATCCAACCTCGGGTTTCATCCCCCAACAGCATCAATTTGAGGTCCGACGACCTTTGCGGCTTGATGGCATAGGCCCACCCGTCGGAGAACAACTGTTCTTTCAGCAAGGCCGGGTTCTTCTTAAGTTCCTCATTGCGCGACAAGATGCTCCCGTCGATTGGAGAACGGACCGTCAGGGAGCGGGCTCCTTCCGTCAACACCATGATCCGCTCGCCCCGCTTCACGGGTTCTCCCTCGCGTTTCAGATAGGTGATCTCGGGTTGTTCCAGCAATCGCCCCACAAAGTCATCGAGGCCGAGCCGGACTTTTCCGGACGGGAAGAGGTTCAGCCAGGTATGGGAGCGGGCAAAGAACATCCCTTCCGGCGCACGGACGGCCATCGTAGCGAGGGACTCGTGCGCCCTCGCGGGCGTAACAGGGGCAAGAGAGACGGATCGGCCGGCCTTGAAGCGCCGTAATCCCCAATCAATGCCGAGGAACACAAGAATGGTCGCGACAACTAACAGGACGGTCATGAGGTTATTCCTTCTTCAATGGAGGTTGTACAATGGTTCGATGTGATACCGCGTAGAGCGTGAAAAATTCCGATGCGACGCGTTGCCAGTCTTCGTCTGAAAGGAGGCTGCTGATATCGTTCACGATGTGCCCGCCATCCTGCAGCACGGTTCCAATTCTGGGTGAGAACGCGGAAACAAGCTGCATCCTTAACGCATCATTCCAGCGATCGGCGGTCACACCATGGAGAAGATTGCGAAGCTCCATCGCCAGGTTCGTCGGTGCGATTTTCGCCACCCATCCCTGGTCATAGGGAAAAGAGTTGATCAGAACCGGATCCTTCGCAAGAGACTGGTTGACCTCGACGACCGTTCCCGAAACTGGGGCTATCGCGGAAACTTCCTTATTCCCGCGGGAGAGCGTGACGAGCCGTTGCCCTTGTCGAATGCGCTCTCCGGGTTGCGGGAGGACAAGACTCTCGACGGCACCGATAAACCGCTGGGCAAAATCATCAACCCCGACGGTGACGATATCGGCCCCGTGTGTCTCGGCCCAACTATGCCCCGGATGCACATAGCGACGCACCACTTGATGCGGGAGGGTCACCGTGAGGTTCCGTTTTTCAGAAACAGCCATGGGTTTGCGCATGGCGTCCCGATACATCTGGATGCCGATGAAGATTGCTGCGGTGATGACGACAAGTAGGATGACCATGACGACCTCCACGTACTGCTGGTGATAAATTCTGCCCGGTAGTATTAAAGTATCGTGCCATCATTCTGAGCGAAAACATAATTCATCCCCCTCCAACTCTCTTCCCGCCAATGGGTTGGGGATGTCAATCTTGGGACAATAGTTGATCAAATCGGCCGCGTTGAAGAACTCTACAGGGGCAAGTGATGAAAAGTCGTACAGGGATTAAGAGGTTGATGGTGAAGCACTTATGGTCGGTGATGAGAATTTCAACGCGGGGTGTTGAAAGGATCAACGGTGCGAGGGTAAGAATTTTAAGAGAACGACCGTATCCGGTTAGGTGAGTGCGCCGGAGGCAACAAAGGAGATATTCAAGGGGGTCTCGATGGAGCGAATGTACTGGTACCGGGATTGAAGAGTTGGTTCGATCTCCTTCATCGGCATCGTTCCTAAGGAATGATGTCCGGCATAGACAACCTGGTGCAGACGCTCCATCACTCCAAAGCCGGTTTCATTGAAATCGCCGATGATAAGGACGCCGCGTGGATCGTGAACGCGAATCAATTCGGAAAAAGCCTTTTGCGGGTTGGCAAGTTCGTGGAGCGTGTTCATGCAGACAAGAAACGGGATCGAATGATCCTGGAACGGCAGACTTTCCACATTCAATCGCAGGAATTGAACAAGGGGGAGATACGCATTCGTAATCCGTTCCTCCGCACGATGTCGTTGCCCGAGCTCAAGATCGCCGGTGACAACGTGGAATCCCAGTCGGGTCAGGACCGACGTCATGCGCCCGGTTCCGGTGGCCAACTCAAGGACCGTAGCCTGCGGCGGAAGATCTGTTTTGCCGACGATCTGTT
Organism: Ignavibacteriales bacterium; assembly: GCA_016192345.1. GTDB lineage: Bacteria > Bacteroidota > Ignavibacteria > UBA10030 > UBA10030 > UBA6688. Next base: position 15,771 of record JACPUH010000067.1, read on the forward strand.
CATATTCCCCCGTGAGATCATATCCCCACGAACGGAGGAGCCGGTCGCTTTCGGAGGGAGGAATAGATGAGAAGATTGATGCCATGCGATATTCTATCGGACACAATCAGCATTCTGGAGAAAAGAAGCTCTTCATTATCACCACCGATGGCACACCGAGTGACACCGATGGGACGTTGTAAGACCCTTCATTATTTTGATTGTGAACACAGAAAAGGAAAGAGTCATTGTACGATCCCGTCTTTATCACTGTTCATCCGTGTGCCATCCGTGGTTGAATAGCCGAGCGATACATCCTCTCAGCAAATTCTCGGCAGTTGCTCACCGGAAAGCATATCGACTACCCTTGACCCGCCGATCGTGCTTTTCATAACAACCGTTCCTGGATGGTTCGCAACAACCTCGCCGACGATCACGGCATCACGACCATAGGGATGGAATCGCATCGCCTGGAGGACCGCTTCCGCTTCTGCGGGTGGGACAAATGCAAGAAGCTTTCCTTCATTGGCCACATACAATGGATCGAGACCAAGGATCTCACAGGCGCCCCGCACGCCTTCCGAGAGAGGAATTCTGTCCTCAGAAATCGTTATCCCGACGTTCGACGCCTGGGCGATTTCATTCAGGACACCTGCGATGCCCCCGCGGGTCGGGTCGCGAAGAATGTGAATATTCCGGCTCGCTTGCAGCATCTTCTCTACAAGACCATTCAAGGGAGCGGAGTCGCTCTCCATCGTCGACTCGAACTCAAGTCCCTCCCGGACCAACATGATTGCAATCCCATGCTCGGCGATAAAACCGCTCAGAATAATCGTATCACCAACGTTTGCCCGGTTCGGCCCGATGGTGATATCGGGTTCAACGACACCGACCCCGGATGTATTGATGAAGATCTTGTCCCCTTTTCCCTTCTCCACAACCTTGGTATCGCCAGTGACTAGTGCAACTCCGGCCTCCTTCGCTGCTTCCTTCATGGAGCGGACAACCCGCCAGAGGTCTTCCATCGGAAGCCCTTCCTCGATAATCAAACCGACCGAAAGATAGAGCGGCTTCGCACCGCACATAGCAAGGTCGTTTACCGTGCCATTCACCGCCAACTTCCCGATATCCCCTCCGGGGAAGAATATGGGATTGATGACGTAGGAATCGGTTGAGAACGCGAGGCGACCAGCATCAACCAGGAAAACAGCCCCATCATGCAGCGGCTCAAGCAGCGGATTGCTGAATTCCGGAAGGAACATCTTCCGGATCAGGTCCTGGGAAAGCTTCCCGCCACCGCCATGGGCAAGAAGCACCCGCGGGTAGTCGGTGATTGGGATTGGGCAGGAGAGGGCTGAGAAGTCGACCTCTTGTTTGTTATCCATGTTTTCTCCTGAGTAGGCCTGACAGGTTTTACCTGGATTATCGGAGTGAAACCTGTCAGGTCTTGCTCTCATAACGTCCCCATTTCTCCACCGCCTCTTTCAGCAATAAGAGCTTTTCTCTTTTGACGGGGGGTGCGACGGAGCATGCGGTACTCAGGATGAAACCCCCTGCCTGTTTCCCGATGTCGATGCGCTCATGCGCATCGCTGAGGATTTTCTCGTTTGTTCCCATCAAGAGTGTGTGAACCGAATCGATATTACCCTTGATGAACGCCCTGTGGTTGAAACGATGAAACGCATCCGCCAGCTCGACATTTCCAAGCGGCGGCGGGTCAAGACATTCGATGCCGCTCACCCCCGCTTCGAGCATCGCTTCCAGCCGGTCGGAGATGGCTCCGCACGTGTGCGTGTAGATATGAACTCCCTGGGCCCGAACCGACCGGGCGATCCTGGCCTCATGCGGAAGCACAAACTCGCGGTATTGATCAGGCGAGAGAAATCCCGATCCGGCAAAGGGAGAGGAGACCTTGATGGCGTCCACACCTTTGGAACACATCCGGACCGCGAGATCCTCGACAAGCACTGCGAAATGCTCCAGAATCCCCTGACACTTCTCCGTGTCGGTTAAAAGAGCCATTAATGCCTCTTCGTATCCGAAGAGATCAAGCAAATAATCGAACGGCGAGGTGATTTCTCCATGCATCGAAACATCCTCACCCGCTTGCTCACGGACGAGATCAAAAATGTCAAACGTATGCTCGGGGTGTATGGCAAACCGGAGCCCGCCTGAGACAGGAATGTAGGGAAGGGTCGCCGGAAGATCACTCAATTTGAATTCTTCAACGGGCGGCTTGGCCTCCCTGATCAACGATTGCGGCAGGTCGTCCAAGCGGTACAGGTACTGCTCTCCGTTCTCCCAGGTCACAATCTCTCCTTCGGGGCTCGGCTCCCTTGAACGGATTCCCGCCCGCCAATCCGGGTCGTGGCCGTGGAGACTGACCAGAATTCCATCAAACTCATAAATGGCGCGAAGCTTTACCAGTCCGTCGGCAAAGACATGCACGTCATGCCAGAAATCCAACGGCGCCGCACCCAACTGGAGGAGCATGTGCCCGATGCTCATCTGGCACATCAGCGGCACACGGTCAGGGATACCGCCGTCCATTGCGATGCGAACTCGTTCTCGTGAAGTCATGCTGAAACGCTCCTGTTGCTTGTCCGATAATGCCGATAACGATAGTATGCCGCGCATGCCCCCTCTGAAGAAACCATCGGCGCACCAAGCGGCTTCTCGGGCGTGCATTGGCGACCGAAGGCCGGACAGTCATGGGGCCTCTTCAAACCCTGAAGGACCTGTCCGGCGATGCAGAGCGGCGACTCTACAGTCCGAATGCTTTCAATATCAAAAATCTGTTCTGCATCGAATTCGGCATAGGCCATACTGAGTTTATACCCGCTCGAAAGAATCACACCCAGACCGCGCCAGGCACGGTCGGTCACTTCGAATACTTCAGCCATAAGTTTGCGGGCAGGGATGTTCCCCTCACGCCGCACCGAACGGACGTACTGGTTCTCCACATCGGCTCTCCCCTCCTCCAACTGCTTCACCGTCATATACACACCCTGCAGGATGTCGATCGGCTCGAATCCGGTGACAACGATGGGCACATTGTACTTTTCTGCAAGAGGAATATATTCCTCATACCCCATCACCGTGCAGACGTGGCCCGCAGCAAGAAATCCCTGGACCTGCGAGGCGGGGGAGGAGAGAATTGCCTCCATCGCCGGAGGTACCAGCACATGGGAACAGAGGAGGAAAAAATTCCGGAGCCCAAGCCGCCGGGCCTGCCAGACCGCCATCGCGTTGGCGGGTGCCGTCGTCTCAAAACCGACACCGAAAAATACGACTTTTTTATCAGGATTCTGCTTTGCAATCGTGAGAGCATCGAGGGGTGAATAGACCATCCGTACATTGCCCCCTTCCGCCCTCACTGTGAGGAGGTCTTTGGACGAGCCCGGAACCCTCAGCATATCCCCGAACGATGCCAGGATAACACCGGGCATGGAAGCGATCGCGATCGCCTTGTCGATGATCTCGAGCGGCGTCACACAAACTGGGCACCCCGGGCCGTGGACGAGCGTCAATTCTTTGGGGAGAAGCCCCTCCAGCCCAAACTTGACGATGGTGTGAGTTTGCCCTCCGCAGATCTCCATGATCGTCCATGGGCGTGTTGTAATGGCGCGAATTTTGTCCGCGTACCTCCGCGCCATAGCCTCACTTCGATATTCGTCGATGTAACGCACCGGTGAGTTCCTGTGATATGCTCAATACCTCACATCAGTCCACTGGTTTGAAGTTTTGTGGCAATCTTCATACCACAGCAGGGAAGCAAATCGGGAAAGATTCGAAAGGAAATCTCAGGAATTGCTGAAGATACTGATGAATTCACCGAGATCTTTCTCAGTACTGAGAAGATCTGGTGTGGTTTGCCAAAAGCGGGAAGGGACTTTTATCAACCTTTCGGAACAACTCTCTCATCTTACGAACGTCGGGGGGGAGATTCAAGCAGATGCAGAATGGCCATCTCTGCAACCGGTTCATCGGCGGCGAGCCAGTACAGAGCGTTCCCACGCGCGAAAAAGTAATGCCATTGACCAAGTCCACGACAGAACGCCACCTCCTTCCCGGCCACGGACATCTGTTGAAAATCACGGAAGACCGGGCCACCAGGTTGGATCAAGAGGAGCATTCTCCTGAAGTCCTTTGCGGCGGCCGATGGCTCACCATACAGCGAAACGTACAACGTCGCTTCTCCTTCCGGGGAGCGATAGTTTCCGATGAGATTTTCATCCGGAGAAACAGACTTATCGTGCATCCGGTTGACGATCTCGCGGGCCTCCTCCCTCGAATGGCCTCCCGTCAGTTGAAGAGACCCGAGCATGGTCGGGAGTGTGAAATCAGGAGCCGTGGTCCAGGGAAGCAGGACCAGAGCCACGGCAACAATGACAACAAATGCGATCTTTCCACCATGGGCCGCGAGAGGTTTCATGAGATTCCAGAATTGTCTGTAGAAGATTTCAGTTCGCCTTCCATCATTCCTTCCACCTCCCTGATCAACCGGAGCGTCTCCCCGGCCTCCTCTTCATCCATCTTGCTGATCGCAAATCCGACGTGGACCACCACATATTCACCCTCCACAACATCGGGCGTCCAATCGAGGCACACCTGTTTCTTGATGCCGCCGAAACTTACCTTTCCCATCAGCGGTTCCGTGGAACGATCAATGGAAAGCACTTTTCCGGGTATTGCCAGGCACATAACGATCCCTCCATTTTGAAAGCTTCGTTCAACAGGCTGATGAAAAAGGAACAGAATGCCACAAAGTCACTAAGACACAAAAACCGTATTTAATAATTCTGATGCAGGCATTGTAGCGCAACCTGTCAGATTCCCAGCTCATCCACGATGGGATACGGTTCAACTCTTGAAATTGCGACTCCTGATTCCACCAGCACGGTATCTCCGACATGGGCTTCGATCAGAAATGTCAGCGGAACGCGCAAAAATGCATGCCCCACACGGATACGTCCCATCGTCGTTCCCTCCACGACATAAATCTCCTCAATCTGTCCTGAAATAAGATTCACACTGCCACCTCCTCGTCAAATGCGGGAAAGGGAATTTTCCCATTTGAACGTCGCTTGACGGCAGCGTAAATCTGCCCAAGTGCGATTCCTCCATCAGTGGGAGGAACTCGGTAATGCCAGAAAGCCCAGAATCCTTCCAACGTCAGGCGGTGGATTGCTTCCTCGCAGAGGATCTTGTTCTGGAAACAACCCCCTGTAAGAACCACGCGCTGTTGTCCCGCATACCGGGCAAGTTGCACGATGATCTCGACCAGCGTATTGTGGAACATTGCGGCGAGCAGCCGGGCGGATTTGCCCTGTGCCGCCATGGCGATCAGTTGTTGAAGCATCGGTTCCCAATCGACGACGCAACGTCCGTCGCTTTCGCCGAAGGCGATTTCCAATGCATCCTTCGTCGAAACGCCCATCGCAAGGAACTCTAATTCCATGGCCGCCTGGCCTTCGAAACTGACCCTGTGACGTTGACCGATGATGGAGGAGACAGCATCGAACAAACGTCCGACACTCGATGTCCGTGGAGTGTGGAACCCGTTCTCCAACATCCTCCGCAGAATCGTTCGCTCTTCCTCAGAGAAGGCCTGAAGGGTTGGTAATGATCGTTCTCCGAATGCTTTTTCGCCGAGCATCTCATACAAGATTCCCAGGGCCGTCCTGCGAGGTTCCCTGACTGCCTTTTCTCCCCCCGGCAGCGGAAACGACCGAAACGTGCCGACGCGCTTGAACGAGGTTTCGTTTGTCAGGAGAAACTCTCCTCCCCATATCGTCCCATCGGGCCCGAAGCCCGTTCCATCCCACGAAATGCCAAGCACCTCGCCGTCAAGTCCATTCTCCGCCATGCACGATGCTACATGCGCATAGTGGTGCTGCACTTCCTCCACCTCCACCCCGAGCTTTCTCGCTTCTTTGGAGGATACGTATTCAGGATGCATATCGCAAAGAACAAGGTTCGGTTTACTTTCGTACATGGCCGGAAGGTCCGCCACGGCGTTCCGGAATGCGGCCTGGGACTGTTCCGTCTCAAGATCGCCGAGGTGTTGACTGATCACGACATTCGTCCCGGTTGTGATCGCAATCGTGTTTTTCAAATGTCCACCAACGGCGAGAAACCGTTTTCCCTTGACCGCTGGAAGCTCAATGGGAAGGGGGGCATAACCGCGGGCACGGCGTAGCACCGACTCCCGCCCCATCATCACCCGGACAACGGAATCATCGACGGGACGGGCAATGGGACGGTTATGCACAAGAAAAGCATCGGCAATGCCCGAGAGGCGTTCGACTGCTTCCCGTTCATCGGTGCAAATCGGTTCGTCCGAGAGGTTGCCACTCGTTGCCACTATGGGGAATCCGAGTTCACGCATCAGGATATGATGCAGCGGGGTCGCGGGAAGTATGATCCCGAGGTAAGGATTGTCGGGCGCCACGGAAGGGGCCACGGAAGACAAGTCGAAGGGGGTTTGAAATCCCATGAGATTTGTTCCGCGGCCCCTGCGAAGCAGCAATACGATGGGGGCTTCAGGCGAGCAGAGTAATTGCTTTTCCAATTCGGAAACCTCGCAGAGACGCACCGCGTCTTCCAGCGCCGGCACCATTAATGCCAAAGGCTTCTCTTCACGATGCTTCCTCTCACGCAGGCAACGCACTGCCGACTCGTTTCGGGCATCCACCATCATGTGAAACCCACCGATTCCCTTCACGGCAAGGATACGTCCCGCCCGAATCGCTTCCGCTGCCATCAGCACTGCTGGCTGGTGTTTTTCCCCGAGGGTCCCGTGCTCATCCCAGAACTCGACATGGGGACCGCAAACCGGGCAGGCATTCGGCTGGGCATGGAATCGCCGGTCACGCGGATCATCATACTCCTCCCGGCAACGTGGACACATCGGGAATTTCCTCATCGTCGTGTTCGGACGATCGTAGGGAACGGACTCGATGATCGTAAACCGGGGACCGCAGTTCGTGCAATTGGTAAAGGGATACAGATAGCGTCGGTTGGCAGGGTCGAAGAGCTCATGGAGGCAGTCGGGACAGACCGCTATATCGGGCAATACGAGGGTGGTCTTCTCTCCTCCTTCGTCACTCGTCCGGATCAAAAACGATTCAAACCCCACGGGATCAAGAAACTGTTGTTCGATGCATTGAATGAGTGACCGGGAGGGACGTTCGCAATGGACCCGCGCCAGGAAGGTGTCGAGCGCGGATTTCGGCCCTTCGACTTCAACCTGCAGTCCCTGCGACGAATTCAGGACCCAGCCGGTGAGCCGAAGCTCATGAGCCAGGCGAAACACGAACGGCCGGAAGCCAACTCCCTGAACCGCTCCATGGAGAGTCATGCGAAGTCGTTTGATTTCTCCCGGAATTCTTGGGGTGGTGGGAGGAGAAAGCAACGATGGTGGTTCCGTCATCATATATACTCCCCCTTCTTCATCCCTGACGGTGATGTTTCGTCATCGACGGGGAACCGGCGTATTGATCAATGAGCCGGCCTACGCTTTCGACGGAATGCTCGATATGCCTGATTGTTTCCGGAGTGCAGGATTCGCCAAATTCGAACGAGGAGGCTGGAATATGGATAATATAGGCGTTCAGCGGGGAGGCGTCATACAATCGGCCTGCGAGAGCAAGCACACCGGGCGCCGTTGCAATATGGGTATGCATGGGTCCCATCGACACCGGCAGGGGGATCCGGTTCACCGTCACCTCCTTTGCTTCCACGCTCGCATCGAGGAACACAACGGTTTTATAATCTGCGATATCCTCGGCAAGTTCGGGTCCCAACTGGTGCACCATCTTGCAATGAACTCCCGGATACCGTTCCGCGATCCTTCGGACAGCGGCAATGCCGGCGCCGTCATCGGCTCTGAGGCTGTTTCCATATCCTATGATCAACATGCGGTTCATCGGACACACTCATCCAGAAGGATGCCCTTCACATCGAATAACTGGAGATGAAGGGGCATCTGCCCCAGTGCATGGGTTGAGCACGAAAGGCACGGATCGAAACACCGGATTCCCGCCTCTACCCGGTTGAGCATCCCTTCGGCAATGGACTGGCCATCGACATAGTGCATGGCGATCTGCCGGACCGTGCGGTTCATCGCGAGGTTGTTCTGAGCCGTTGCGATCAGCATGTTGACCTTCTGCAGCACGCCATTCTCATTCACCCAATAGTGATGGAACAGGGTGCCGCGCGGCGCCTCGCAAAAGCCCACCCCTTCGTCCCTGTTGATCATTGCTTTTGCACGGATGTGTGAACCGAAGAGCGAAGGGTCGTGAAGCAGTTGTTCGATCTTCTCGACGGAGAACAGAAGTTCGATCAGTCGGGCATAATGATAATAAAACGAGTTGTTCATAGCGTCCGCGTCCCCGGCCATCGCCTTGAAACACTTTCGTTCCGCTTCCGCGAGAGGCGTCTCGATATAGTCACAGATATTCACGCGGGCCAGCGGCCCGACACGGTACATCCCCTTCGGATATCCCAGGGGGCGATAGTAGGGGAATTTGAGATAGGACCAGGGTTCCGACTGCTCCCCCAGGAAATGCTGATACAGGCGCGGATCGAGTTTGTCGGCAACGATATTTCCCCCGCCATCCATCACGCGCAATGTGCCGTCATAGTACTCAAGTCCTCCGTCCTCCGAAACCAAACCGACGAACAGCGAACGGAAATTGCCGAAGTTGGGGATATCGGCCTTATACCGCTCATGAATCTTCTTCAGCGTCTCCAGGGCAAGCAGGACGGTTTCCCTTGCCTCGGGGATCCAGGCAAGCAAGTGTTCTTTTTTTGTAGCGTCGAACGCCTCACGCACGCCACCTGCCACAGCCCATGGTGTATGGATCTTCCTGCCTCCGAGGACTTCGATAACCTCCTGACCGAACTTCCGCAACCGGATCCCGCGGCGCGCGAATTCCTTGTGCTCACCAATCAGGCCGAAGACGTTACGCTTCACGGGGTCCGAATCGAACCCGAGAAGAAAGTCGGGAGACGAAAGATGGAAGAAGCTGAGAGCATGCGACTGCGTCCATTGCGCCAGGGTCATCAGCCGGCGGAGTTTCTCCGCCGTTTCCGGTATCCGGATCGAGAGGATTTCGTCGCCGGCTTTCGCCGAGGCAATAAGGTGGCTGGCCGGACAAATGCCGCAGATCCGTGAAGTAATCCCCGGCATCTCCCACATCAGGCGTCCTTCACAGAACTTTTCGAAGCCCCGAAATTCGTTGACGTGGAACCGTGCATCGGAGACCGTCCCCTGCTCATCCAGGTGGATCGTAATCTTCGCATGACCTTCGATGCGGGTCACCGGTTCGATTGTGATAGTCTTGACCATAATTTCTATCCGTAGCGCAAATAAGCGTTGGGAAGCACCGGCATTCTCCCCTGTAAAAGCTCGTTGATCGTGAACCAGATTTCATCGGCTGTCGGGGGACACCCATGCAGGAAAGCATCGACCTTGATGAACTCGTGGAGCGGTCGTGCCTGGTCCCGGAGTTTCGCAATGGTCACGAATTCCGACGGAATGGTCGGATCACCGTCGGCAAGCTCCACGTAGGCCCGGTGCATGATCTCGTCCGTGCTGAACCGGTTGCGCATCGCGGTCACGTTTCCCGTCGTTGCACAATCGCCGAACGAAATAACACAGCGGGAATTCCGGCGGATGCGGTGGGCAAAGTCTTCATTCTCAACATTCGTAACCGCCCCTTCCACGAGCGTGACGTCCACGTCCCGCGGAAACTCCTTTACATCGGCGATCGGGGAATAGACCAATTCGATCTTGTCGGCCAGGTCGATCAGCTTTTCATCCATGTCGAGAAACGACATATGGCATCCGGAACATCCTCCCAACCAGACTGTGGCAACGCGAGGTTTCATCGTCGCTTCCATGTTAATGGCTCACTTCCACGTGATAGGATCCGTCGCTTCCTTCCGCCTTCCGGATCACAAACAGGTCACCGCGGCGAAGGCCGCTCCACCGGATAAAAAAATGATCATGGGGAAGATCCGGACCCTGGCAGGAGCATGCGTACGACTCGACCGTTCCCGCCCGCTTCTGTGTCCCCCCGTCCATGAAAAAGGTCTTGCCCGGGTGGGGAAAGAAGGAAAGCCTGTTCTTCAGGACGAAGATATAGCCTTCCCGCGCCTCCTGGGTGGAGATCCTTCGGCGATAGGCGGTGAGTGTTTTCATCTGCTTACCCTTCCTCATGAATATCGATCCATTCACGTTTTTGCCTTGCTGTAACGATATACCTCAGGAAGTCGCGTTTCTTTTCCATTTCCGCGACGGTCGCCCCCTTTTCAATGAGCGCCCCGACGGGGCACACCAGGACGCATTTGCCGCATGCGGTACAGGCTTCCGAATCTCCCCACGGATCGTCCAAACCGGAAACGATCTCGCAACGGATCCCCCGGTGAGCGATGTCCCAGACGTGTGCCCCCTCCACTTCGTGACAGACCCTGACACACCGCGTGCACAGGATGCATCGGTTCCGGTCGATGATGAAGTCCTTGTGAGACGCGTCCAATTCCTTTTTGGGATAGAGATAGGGGAACCGGACGTACTGGAGGTTCATCTCGTACGAAAGGTTCTGCAGTTCACAATGGTTGTTCACGACACACACCGCGCACTGATGGTTCCCTTCAGATGCCAGGAGTTCGATGATCATTCTCCGGTATCGCTGCAGGCGATCGGTGTTGGTATGGAGGACCATCCCCTCCACCGGCTTGGTCGAACAGGCCGGCGTCAGCTTCGACGAGCCCTCGACCTCAACAAGACAAAGGCGACACGCGCCGACTTCGGAGAGCCCATCAAGATGACAAAGGGTCGGAATGTGGATCTTATGCTGGCGGGCAATCGTCAGGATCGAGTCGCTGTCGTTGCCGCTGAGATGCTCGTCGTTGATCGTGAGTGTCACTATGGCCATGGTCGTTCCGTTTCTTGGCGCTCGCCGTTGGTCGGCACAAACCCCTCCACGGGCTGAAGGAGCTCTTCATATTCCGTGCGAAAGAACCGCAAGGTCGAGAGCACGGGGTTGGGGGCCGACTGCCCAAGCCCGCAAAGGCTGGTCGCCTTCACCATCATGCATAGTTCCTCCAACAGCCCGATATCCTCCGCGGTCGCTTTTTTGTTGACGATTTTCCCGAGCAGCCCGGCGATGTGAGCCGTTCCGACCCGGCACGGGACACATTTCCCGCACGATTCATCGACACAGAAATCCATAAAATATTTTGCCACGTCCACCATGTTGGATGTGGAGTCCATCACGATCAGTCCACCGCTCCCCATGATGGACCCGATGCCCGCAAGCGATTCGTAATCCACCGGCAAGTCGAGATGTGCGGACGGGATACACCCGCCTGACGGGCCACCCGTCTGGGCGGCCTTGAACTCCGTCCCCTCTGTCGTCCCTCCGCCGATATCGAAAATAATGGTGCGCAGAGGAATTCCCATCGGAACTTCGATCAGTCCCGTGTTTCTGATCTTCCCCGCCAGCGCGAAGACCTTCGTTCCCGTGCTCTTCGGCGTACCAATGGCCGCGAACCATGCACTCCCATTCCGGATGATCGGGGCGATATTGGCAAAGGTCTCAACATTATTCAGGAGCGTCGGTTTTTCCCACAATCCGCGCTCAGAGGGGTACGGGGGACGGGGTTTGGGTCTGCCGCGACGTCCCTGGATCGAACGCATCAGCGCGGTCTCCTCACCACAGACAAACGCCCCGGCGCCGATCCTCAGGTCGATCCGAAAACTGAAATTAGAGTCGAGGATCTTGTTTCCCAACAAACCGTTCCGTTCGGCCTGCTTAATTGCCAACCGGAGCCGTTCGATTGCCAGCGGATATTCGGCGCGAATATAGATATAACCTTGTTGAGCCCCCACCGCATATCCTGCAATCACCATCCCTTCCAGGATGCGATGCGGGTCCCCCTCAAGAACGCTTCGGTCCATGAACGCACCCGGGTCTCCTTCATCGGCGTTGCAGACAACATATTTCTGATCGCTCTCGGCTTTCTGCACAATCCCCCATTTTAAGCCGGTGGAGTATCCAGCACCGCCGCGCCCGCGCAAACCGCTTTTCCTCACCTCGTCGATAATTTCGCCCGGTTGCATCTCTCCGAGGGCTTTCCCCAGGGCCTCATATCCTCCGGCGGCGAGGTACTCATCGAGACTCTCCGCATTGATGCGGCCACAGTTCTCCAGCACGACCTTCACCTGAGAGGCGAAGAAAGGGACGGTTTGATCAACTAGGTGATCCGAGACGATTTCACCCCGCATCATGTGACTCGTCACAATGGCATTCGCCGCCGAGGTATCGACCCGTTCATAGAGCACATCATCCGGGTGGACCTTGACCAGCGGTCCTTCGCCGCAGAGTCCCATGCACCCCGTGCCGACGACCTCAACTTCGGTATCCATGCCCCCCGTCTTCAGGGACTGCTTCAGGGATTCCGCCGTTTCCTTGCTGCCGCATGAAACGCACCCGGCCGCGGAACAATAGAGGATACGCCGTTTCCATTTTCCCTGACGCTCGCGTTCTTCCCCTGCTCGCTCGCGAAGATCTTCAATCGTCATACCGCCACCTCCTCTCCGGACCGCTTCCACGCGTCGACTTTGCCGACGGCCGATTCAGTGGTAAGTTTTCCCGCCACGGCATTATCCAAGACAGCGACCGGGGCAAGGCCGCAAGACCCGACGCATCGTGCCGAGATCAACGAAACCTTGTTATCCTCTGTTGTCTCCCCGAATTTCGCCCCACACCGGTGCTCCACAGCATCCTGGATCGCTGCCGCTCCCTTGACATAACATGCCGTTCCCATGCAAAGCACAAAGACATGCTCGCCATTCGGTTTCAGCCGGAAAAAGTGATAGAACGTTGCCACGCCGTACACCTGGCTCAGGGGGCGCTTCAAGGCCCTGGCAACGTAAATCATCAGATCGTCTTCAAGGAAGCCGAAGATTTCCTGGGCGGCATGCAGGACCTCAATCAGGGCATCGCCCCTGCCGTGGTGCTTGGTGATGGCGCGATCGAGAAGTTTGAACCTATTGTCGCCGCTCGGGTGTGCGGGTGACTGGACGGTTGGAGGGTTTGCCATGGGGGATCCGGATCAAAACAAACATTCCCTTGACATGGGCGATGTGACAACCCCAGGTCAAGGACATACGGGATCGTTATGACCGGCCTACAAAAATCATCTTCGACCGGAGCCACGCGCACCATCCCTCCAAACCTTCCTTCGTGACGCAGGACGTTTCGAAGATCGTGAGACCGGGGTTGATACTGAGAGCGTTCTTCTTCAGTTGTTCAAGGTTACAATCGACATAGGGGAGGAGGTCGATCTTGTTGATCATGAGAACCGTTGCATTTCGGAACATCGCCGGGTATTTCAAAGGCTTGTCATCCCCCTCCGTGGTGCTTGCGACCACCACCTTGACCGCCTCCCCCAGGTCGTAGTTGGCGGGGCAGACGAGGTTCCCGACATTCTCGATGATCAGCAACTGTACCTGGGCAAGATCAAGGTTCGACAGGGCATCTTCCACCAATTTCGCCTCCAGGTGGCACGACCCATTCGTTACAATTTGTACAACGGGGGCACCGAGGCTTGCGATGCGCCTCGCATCCAGGTCGGTCTGGATATCCCCCTCGATTACGGCGACCTTCAACTCCCCCTTCAATTGCTGGAGTGTCCGTTCGAGAATGCTGGTTTTTCCCGAGCCGGGCGAACTGACGAGATTGATGGCAAAGGTGCCGTGCGAAAAGAAGAGCGCCCTGTTCCGCCTGGCGACCTCATCGTTCTTTTGCAGGACTTTCCGTTCGATCGTGATGATACTCATACGGCCTCTTCCTGAAAGTCTTCCAGTTCAAGATTGACGACCTGAAGTTCCGTCCCTGAACGGATGCGCGTTTTCCCGCTCCCACATTCCAGGCAACGGGATATCCCCGCGTCGTTCCCCGAGATCTGTCCGCATGCTTCACATTCCACCACAAACGGAATGCTTTCAATCTCCATGCGCACGCGGCTCAGTGGTGTTTTCGCCACGAGGGCGTTGAAGGAAAACTCAAGGGAATCGGGAACCACCCCTGCCATCGCCCCCACCTGCAACCGCACGACCCGCACGTTTTTCCTCGTCTCCGGCGGGACAGCCCGGTGGATCGTCTCAACAATATTCTGGGCAAGAGCAAGTTCGTGCATCGGTTTTCAGGCTGCAGCCTGCATATTCACTTCCTCAATCGCCTCGACCACGAGCGGGAAGTATCGATCGAGACCGCACTCCAGGGAACTCCGTAACCCGCAGTCCCCGTCCTGATTGTCCCTGCACGAGACACAGATTTCGGAGCGGAGTGCATGAACATAGTCATGAAGCGAGTCGCTCTTGACGGCATTGACGATGCCGATAATCTGAGGCATGAATCGGTTCAGCGCACAGTCCTCCCATTGCTGGGTACCGCAGATCCCCCGGCCGGTTCGATCAATACAGTGGGCACAAACTTTCGCCCGGATTGCTTCTTCGTACGCAGTCATCTGTGTCATCGTACCAGCCTCCTTCGGTAGGTGATGAGATCCGCCTTCTACAGTGGGGCGTTGCCCAACGGCAATGGAAGTTGATCAGATGGGGGCAATTATTGTACCGGTCGGTGACTACCAAAAACAGGTAAAAAACAGGGGCTCTTTCTCAGGAATGAGAAGTTGGAAGGATGGGTTCTTGAAGAATGGGAAGATTAAGAGCCTGACTCTCGGAAGGCCGAGTGAAACCGAATGACGCCGGTTCCCTGCGCGGGCCCGACTTGCTCCCTATATTTTTCCGGCGAAGGTAACACTGGCCACGCGCCGCCGCGGACTACATTGTCATTTGCAGCGGCCGGTTATCTCAGCAAGACGAGTTTTTTGGTTTCCATAAATGAGCCAGCCTGCAAGCGATAGAAATAAACGCCGCTTGGGAAAGCTGCCGCATTCCATTGCTGTGTGTACACTCCAGGAGGCAACTCGCCTGTAAGCAATAGCGACACTTCTCTTCCCAAAGCATCAAATACTTTTAGTGAAACAAACGATCTAAATGGAAGACTAAAGGCAATAGTCGTCGCTGGATTAAATGGGTTCGGATAGTTCTGGCTGAGCAGGTAACCCCGCGGCAATCCTGCATGCTGGTTGGGCTCAGCCGAAGTAACGCCGCCTGTCGAAGTGCGAAGAATTGTGCCATACCCTCCCACCACCGTTCCTGTGTTCGCATCGGTAAAATTGATCGCAGAGAGATTGTTGCTCGTACCGGATCGTTGACTCGTCCAGCTCGTCCCTCCATCGGTTGTCTTGAGTATCGTTCCGCTACTTCCCACCACCCAGCCAGTATTCAGGTCGAGGAAATGAACCGAACTCAGGCTCTTGCCTATTTTGGGTGACAGGCTTTTCCACTTCTTCACTCCATTCGTGATCTTGCAGATTTGTTCTTCCCAGTATCCTCCTACGTAAAGGCCCCCCACCACCCAGCCATTGTTCGAATCTGTAAGGTAAACGTTGTTCAAGTACAAATTATCCAAAATCGGTTGCCCATTCCAAGTCGCTCCCCCGTTGGTTGTCGTCAGAATCGTTCCACCATGTCCCACGACGCAGCCATTGTTTGAATCGGTGAAATAAACGGAGTTGTACCGGTAGTTCGCTTCCATCACCTGACCGGTCCAAGTTGTGCCACCGTCGGTGGTCTTCAGAATCATTCCTTTTCTTCCATACGTGTCCCCACCCACCGACCAACCCGTATTCAAATCAGGAAAGCAGATGGATAAAATATTATTGCTCGAATTGCTTGCCTGACTCATCCAATTGGTCCCTCCATTGGTGGTCTTGAGAATCGTTCCGCCGGCCCCCGCCACCCACCCGGTATTGGAATCAACAAAATGAACTGAATAGAGATAACTACTCGTACCGCTCGACTGGATTGTCCAGTTTCCTCCTCCGTTGATAGTCTTGAGGATGGTTCCACCGCCTCCCACCACCCAGCCGATATTCGAATTGGTGAAATGGACCGATGAGAGACTGTTGGTCGAACCGTGCACTCGATTTTCCCAAGTCATGCCCCCATCGGTCGTCTTGAGGATCATGCCTCCATATCCTGTCACCCAACCAATATCCCGACTTGTGAAAATAACCGCGGTGAGTTCCACGGTGGTACTACTTGTTTGGCTTGTCCAGTTTGTTCCTCCATCGGTTGTTTTGAGGATTGTTCCGCTCCCTCCCACGGCCCACCCGGTATTGGAATCAATGAAATGGATCGACCAAAGAAAGTTACGAGTGCCAACGAATTGGGTTGTCCAGTTTGTTCCTCCATTGGTGGTCTTGCGGATTGTTTGATCT
>JACPUH010000074.1 GCA_016192345.1 Ignavibacteriales bacterium
AGGATCAAGAATGCCATCCAGGGAGCCTTTCCTGATTCGAAATTCATCGTCCTCAAAGAGGACAAAATCGGACCCAAAATCGGGGAGGAACTCCGTCGTGATGCAATGTACGCCGTCATCGCGGCTCTCGTGGTCATCCTCGGCTATATTGCCATCCGGTTCAAGTTCATCTATGGTGTGGGGGCGGTCGCTGCGTTGTTTCACGATGTCCTCGTCACCCTGTCCGTCATGTCTCTTCTGGACGGCGTGTTCCCTCACCTGAATCTGGAAATCACCCAGGAGGTCGTCGCGGCATTCCTGACGCTCGTCGGCGTCTCCGTGAACGACACCGTGGTCATCTTCGACCGCATCAGGGAGAACTTGAAGATCTACCGCACCATGTCGCTCGGAGAGGTCATCAACCGGAGTGTCAACGACACGCTGAACAGAACGCTCATTACCAACGGCACGATCTTCGTCGTCCTGTTAATCCTCCTGCTGGGCGGAGGTGAAGTTACCCGGGCATTCTCGTTCGCGCTCGTGGTCGGCACCATCGCCGGCACGTACTCGACCATCTATATCGCCAGCGCTATCGTTTTGGATTGGAGTTTGCGGAAGAAGAAAACAGCATAATTCCTGTTGGTTTTTTCCAGGAAACGCCCTATATTCGCCTGTAACTCAAGCACACCAGCAACGAGAAGGAGCAGTGCATGCGACTCAAGACCAAGGACGTCAAAGGCGTTACGTTGATAGAGCTGAAGGGAAATGTGATGGGCGGCCCCGATGCTTCATCCCTGAACGAGGAACTCCATAAACTCATCGAAGGGGGGAAAAAGAACATCGTCGTCGACCTGGGGGATGTGAAGTTCATGAACAGCTCCGGCCTCGGGATGTTGATCGGCGCACTCACCACGGTGCGGAACGCCGGCGGACAACTGAAACTCGCCCGCGCATCGGAGAAAATCGAAAGCCTCCTGATCGTGACCAAACTCATCACCGTCTTCGAGCACCACGAAAAAGTGGACGAGGCGATCGGCTCCTTCAAATAAACACGTGACACCGTAAGAGACTTTCCAAGAGCGAATCCCACGATTCGCTCTTTGTCTTTCAGGACGGATTGCCAGGGCTCATCATGAAACGATTCCTTCCCCTGCTGCTTCTGATTCTTACCCTCTCCTGCGAACACCGCAGAACCGAGCCACCCCGCGAGAGCCGCTCGCTCTCAGATGACCTCGGCAATCCTGTGCCGATTGCAGAACCACCAACGCGTATCGTTTCGCTCGCGCCCAACATCACCGAAATCCTGTTCGCGCTCGGCCTCGAGCGGGAGATCGTCGGCGTCACCGAGTACTGCAATGTGCCGACCGCGGCCCAGGCGAAACCGAGGATCGGAGGGCTCATGAACCCGAACATCGAGCGGATCGTGGAATCGCATCCCGACCTTGTCGTTATGTCGACGTCAGGGAACATGAGGACGGACTACGATAAACTGACGGGCCTCGGCCTGAGAGTGTTCGTCACGAACCCTCAGACCATCGAAGGCATCTTCAAATCCATTCATGATCTTGGAACGCTGACGGGAAGGGAACCGGTCGCAGACTTCCTGGTCTCCTCCCTCGAGGATAAGAAACGAATCCTGCTCAAGCGGTACGAACATCATCGGCCGCGGCGCGTTCTGTTCCTTCTCTCCCTCAACCCCATCATCGTGGTGGGCGAAGGGGCGTTCCTGCAAGAACTCCTGGAATTGGCTCGCGGGGAGAACATTGCGCGGGGCTCCTCCACCCCCTACCCACAACTCAGCCGCGAGGAAATCTTCAATCGTAAACCGGAAGTCGTGCTTGCCACCCATGACGTCGCCGGGTCCGTCGACCATATTCTCTCTGCCTATCCTGAATGGAAATCATTACCGGCCGTACAATCCCACAACGTAGTCCTGCTGGATGCCGACCTTGTGACACGTCCCGGTCCCCGGATCATCGAAGCGCTCGAGGTGATTCTCCATGCCATCCATGGCGAAGGGGAATAAAACCTCCGCTCCGTCGACCGCAGACACTCCCGGACCAGGCCAACCTTCCCTTGCTTTTCATCCTCCGTTCCGATACATTCATCGGACTTAACGAGCCAACCACTTTTTAAACCCTTCTCATTTATGACACCGGATCGTTCTCTCTTCATCGCCGTGGCCGGCAATATTGGTGCCGGAAAATCCTCCCTCACGCGGCTGCTCGGTCAACATTTCGGCTGGAAGCCCTATTTCGAATCCGTGGACGATAACCCCTATCTGGCCGATTTTTACGGGGATATGACACGATGGTCGTTCCACCTGCAGGTCTACTTTCTCTCCAAGCGGTTCAAACACCACAAGGAGATGACCGAGTCCGGCCACTCGGTGATCCAGGACCGTTCGATTTATGAAGACGCGGAGATCTTCGCCCGGAACCTGTTTGAAATCGGGAAAATGGACCAGCGGGACTACGACAACTACGTGGCGTTGTACGAGGTGATGACCGGGTATCTCAAATCGCCGGATTTGATGATCTACCTTCGTGCCTCGGTCGATACACTGGTACATCAGATCGCAAGACGAGGGAGGTCGTTCGAACAAAGCATCGAACGCGGCTACCTGGAACAACTCAACAAGCACTACGAGAGCTGGATCGCGCACTACACCAAAGGACCGTTACTCGTGATCCAGAACGATAACCTCGATTTTGTGAACCGGGAGGGGGACTTGAAGCAGGTCATTACTACGGTGAAGGAGAAACTTCGACTTTCTTGAGGTGCGTCTCCCGTACAGTCCAAAGGCGCCGCGTTGGGCGCCTTTGTGGTGTATTCTGATCCTGAACGATCTTCAGCGTCGAATCACTCTTGAGGTTTCCCCGCCAGTATCCCGCTGTAGGCCGTTCGGTTTTTCAACAGAGCCACGGCAACCTTGAGGGTCGTATCCTCCTGCAAAGAAGCCCCAATCGCAAATCGGGGTCCCTTGATCCTTGCGATGATTTCCTGTTTCAACGCCGACCGCAACTCTTTGTTGTAACGCTCAAAGGCCCTTCCTTTTTCCACATCGACCGCCTTGATCATCCGTTCAAACCCGTCGTGGAATGATGAGCCGTATCGGGCTTTCGAAGCGATCTCCTTGAGTTCGCTGAGTTTTGCCTCGGCCTCCTCCTGATATGTAAACTCCTTCCCGCGCACAAACTTCTCAAATTCGGTCAGAAGGTCCGCCGATACGTTGAAATCGTCCGGCAAGGATTTGTTCCGGACGGCATATTGGTTGGCAAATTTGAAGAACATCGCTTTGCGATGAAGTTCCTGGATCAATCTGCCATGGGTTTCCTCGGTCACGACCGAATCCGGGCGAATCCCCCCCGCCTCGAACACCTTGCGGTTGTGGGAGGTACGATATTCCTTCCGTAAACTATCGGGCTTCACGGTAAAGACTCCCTCTCTCGACCGATGGAAGTAATCGATCTCCTGGATACTCCTCCCGCTCGGGGTGTAATAGCGTCCCGAGGTGATCTTCAACGACGTATTCTCCGAGAGCCTGGTGATTGTCTGGACAAGCCCTTTCCCGAAGGTGCGGGTGCCGACGATGACCCCACGATCAAGATCCTGGATGGCGCCGGCCACAATCTCACTCGCGCTCGCGCTGCCACGGTCCACCAGGATGGCCAACGGGACATCCGGCAGGAACGGTTTTTCGACCGAATAATATTTTCGGTCGGCTTCGCTCTTGCGGCCCCGGGTGGAGACCACCAGACTGCTATCCGGAACGAACTTCGAAACAACATCCACTGCAACATCGAGAAGACCACCCGGATTATCCCTGAGGTCTAGCACCAGGCTCCGGATGGTTCCTTTCGCTTTGAGTTCCTTCAGCGCATTCCGCACGTCGTCTCCCGCCGTCCGCGAAAACCGTTCGAGACGAATATAGCCGACCCCCTCCTCGACAAAGTCGGCATACGAGACATTTCGGACAGGAATCTCCTCCCGGACCAGAACGAACTCCAGGGGCGACGCCTCCCCTTCACGCTCCACTTTCATTTTGAGGGTTGTCCCAGACGCTCCCCGCACCAACAACCGGACATCCTCCATGGGCAGCTCGGTAATGGCGGTCCCGTCTATTTCAAGAATCCGGTCACCCGACTGGATCCCCTGCTTGGCGGCAGAGAAGCCCTCGATCGGGTTGATCACAGTAACGATACCGTCGCGGAGGCCGATGGTGATCCCCACCCCTGCGTATTTCCCGGTCGTGACGAGATCGATTTCATCATTATCTTTCTCGCCGATATAGACCGTATACGGGTCGAGCGTTTTCAACATGCCATCGATCCCGGCCTTCATAAAACGCTCGGGGTCCACCTCGTCGACGTAATTGGTCGCAATTTCCTTATACACCTTCCCGAACAAATCGATCCCCCGATGGATCTTGAGAAACGTATCACTGTCACCCATACCGTAGAAACCGGTCAGGATGACGAATGAGACAATCGATGTTGCGACGATGAGCGCGGCCTTCCCACGCAACTGTTGCAGCCATTCCTTCATAGTATTCCCTCCACTCTTCATGGTTACGCTTTTCCCGTTTTAGCCATGGACAACACGAGAGCCTGAAACCTTTCCCAAACCAATACGTGCAGTTCTTGGACCGGTTTCATGCCATCAAGAACCATAAATCTCGATTCCTCCTCTGCAAGCTGCAGATATCCCCTCCTCACACGCTCGTAAAACTCCTTGCCGCTGGACTCCATCCGATCGGCTGAGGAGTGTTGACCTTTCATCCGCCGGTGCAACTCCTCCACCGGGATATCGAAAAAGAGGGTCAGATCCGGAACGAGGCTGTGGGCAGCTACGCGATTGATCGTCTTGATCCCCTCGATCCCCAATCCGCGTCCCGATCCCTGGTACGCCGTTGTGGAATCATAGAACCGATCACAGACCACTACGGTTCCCTTCCTTAAGGCCGGTCCGATGATTTCGTGCACTAATTGAGCCCGACTGGCGGAAAAGAGCAACAACTCCGTGACCTCCCCCATGCCTGCCGAAGCGCGATCGAGCAAAACCCTCCGTATCGTCTCTCCGATAGCCGTCCCTCCCGGATCCCGTTCCATCAGGACCGGATAGGCTTCCTTTCTTAGACGTTCGACGAACAGCTTTGCCTGGGTCGATTTACCCGAAAAATCAAGACCTTCGAATGTAATGAACATGCAGCCCGGACCGTTGGATCGTTGAGGTGATTGTGAGAAAGTAAGTAAATTCGGTCATTGAAGCAATGCAGTGCTCCGTTCGTTGGTTGCGGCTCGTCAATTTTTTCACTACTTTTTCCTCCGAACCATGATGATACCACCTCTGACGCCTCCCTTTCTTCAACGCCCTTTTTCCCCTTCGCGGTCGTGAGCCCTTCCTTGCCCGTCAAAATGCCCCCGACAAAAAAGGTCCATAGTGTAGTCTCCTCCAAAGCATCGAAAGAATCTCTTGAGCGTGCCGAACAGAGGCGCATGGAATCACGGAAGGAAGACGCCGCTTTCATTAAGCGGGCACTCATCGGCGATCAGCGGGCTTTCAAGAAACTCCGGCAGAAATACCACGATGCCATTTACAATCTCATCTACCGGATGATCCGGGACAAGGATGAAGTGGAGGATCTGACCCAGGAGGCTTTCATCAAAGCCTTCCTCTCCCTCTCAAGTTTCAATGACGAATATGCCTTCTCCACATGGCTGTACAAGATTGCAACCAATAATTCCATCGACTACATCCGGAGGAAGAGGCTCCACACTTTTTCCATCGACAAACCCATCGCTTCAAGCGAAAGCGACATGATCTTTGAACTCCCCGACTCAACATATGAGCCGGACCAGGATATGATCGAGCGGCAACGGAAGAGACTTCTTGAAGATGCCATAAACTCCCTGCCTGTAAAGTATAAACAAGTCATACACTTACGGCATGTAGAGGAGAAAGAATATCAAGAGATCGCTGAAATGTTAAAATTACCATTAGGGACTGTGAAAGCGCACATTTTTCGCGCGCGTGAAATGCTGAATAAGTACCTGCGCGACAAACTTCGTCACTACTGAGAAACAACGTTGCAACTCTTGCAACGGAATTGCGTAACAAAGCTCAGGTTGATGTTCAAATCTGAATCCCAAGCGCTTGAAATTACCACATAAAATACTCGTTGCCTCGTCCTTTCTCGTCATTGGTCCGGCCATGCTCCTGGCAGCATTTGCATTCGATCTGCTCCGGCGCGAGATCGAGCTCACAAGCGAGAAATCGGTCGACGTCAAACTGGAAGCAGCGTTCGGCAACGTGACGTTGACCAAGGGGGACGCGGGCAAAGTTGTGGTTGCGGAGTACTGGAGAACGGAAGAGGAGAAGCAGAAGCTCCATTTCTATTACGATGTGCGCGGGGACAGGGGAAAGTTGCAAATCGAGATCAAAGAAACATCGCGGCGCAACTCGGGAAACGATGCAGCCGTGTGGAAGGAGATGAAAGGGGAGCGCGGGGATTTTGAGGACCGGCAATGGAATTTGAAATTCAGCGACGCCATACCGATGTCCTATGACATCGAACTGGGAGCCGGGAAAGGGGATTTCGACTTCACCGGACTCAAGGTCCGGGATCTCAAAATCTCCTCGGGTGCCAGCGCTGTTGAGTTTCGCATGGACGAACCGAACCGGATCCCATGTGATTACGTCACGATCGAATCAGGCGTGAGTAAATTTACAGGCTCGAACCTTGTCAATCTGAATTTTAAGAAGCTTAAATTCAGCGGGGGCGTCGGAGCGTATAAACTCGACTTTGGCGGTGAGCTTCAGCGGAGCGCCAGCGTAGACGTCGAGGTCGGCCTGGGAGCCGTGACGCTTTATATTCCCCGTGAGATACCCGCGAGGATCATCTCCGACGAAAGCTGGTTTTCCACGCTTGACGTCGACGATGCCTTCGAACGAACACGAAAGAAAAGCGTGTACGAGACCGCTGATTTTAACACCTCGAACAAGACATTGACCATCCGGGTTGAGTCCGGACTCGGAAGCGTACGGGTCAGAAGCCGATAACCCCACATCATTTGCCTGAGAACGAAACCCCGGCGAGCCTCTTTGCCGGGGTTTTTTGGTTTCATGATGGGGAAATTGCTTTTCGACGCTTTATTCGTACATTGAAACCCGATATCCACGAAAAAACCCCGAAGTATGAGCGCTCAGGCTCGGACCACTTTTTCCACCAGGATGGAACTTTCTTTTTACAGTATTCCGATGATCATCCGCGGAGTATTTCTTCGCGCCCGGTCGAAGGGGACCATGCTGACCATCATGATGCTCTTTTCCGTACCGGCCTCCGGCCAGCTCGATACTATGAAGATGGCCTCGGACGAATTGTTCGCCCTTGCGCGGGAAAAAGCCTTTGAAGGAAAACGGGATGAAGCACGGGCATTGTGCCGCGTGGTGTTGGAACGAAATCCTTCCTACAGCGATGTGCGGATCCTGCTGGGGCGAACGCTGGCCTGGGATGGAAGGAGGGATGAAGCGCGGAGAGAGTTCCTCCTGGTCCTCGACCAGAGCCCGGAGACCAGGGACGCCCTCGATGCCCTCCTGGATGTCGAGCTATGGGATGAAAAACATGATGAAGCGCTGCGGGTTGCCAATCGGGCGCTCCGGTCGTATCCCAACGAGGAGGGGTTCCTTCTGAAAAAAGCGCGGGCGCTCAGGAACCTTCATCGAGACGATGAAGCCCAGTTCGTCCTCCTCCAACTGGAAGAGCTGAACCCTTCCCACGCGGAAGGGCTGACCCTGAGGCAGGAGCTCAACCTGACTTCGCTGCAAAACAGTATCGGCCTGAGCTACGCCTCGGACCGGTTTTCCGATGTCTTCGATCTGATGCATTATGCGGCCGTCCAATTTTCCCGCCGAACATCTTTCGGCACGTTCTTCGCCCGATTGAACTACACCGAGCGATTTCAAACCCGGGGCCAACAACTGGAAGCAGATTTCTACCCAAGGATTTCCGACGGGTTGTATGCGTACCTCAGTTACGGATATTCGGGGAGCGACCTGTTCCCGAAACATCGCTTCGGCGTCGAGGCCTACACCAAACTTCCGGAGAGCTTTGAAGGGTCCCTCGGCGTTCGCCATCTCACCTTCGCCGGGGGAAGGAGCATCACCATTTACACAGGTTCCCTGGGGTACTACTTCAAAAGCTATTGGATTTCGTTCAAACCGTACATCACGCCGAATAACGCCGGCGCCTCCCTGTCATTCACTGCAACACTCCGATGGTATCTCCTCGATGCGGAGAATTATCTCTCCTGCCGGTTTGGTGCGGGGTATTCCGCCGATGAACGTCTCGTTCAATCCAGCGCCGGGTTCTCGGGGACGGAAGTTTTTTACCTGGAATCCCAGTCCGCCGGCATTGGCGGGCAGGTCCGGGCGACACCCGCCCTCCTCCTCCTCACCTCCATCGATATGGGGAAACAAGAACTGAGTTCCCGTCCGGGAGAGTTTGTCACCATGTATTCGTTCTCACTCGGAGCTCGCGTCCGTTTCTAACAGGCTGTTGAAAAAGAAAAAAAATGCCACAAAGTTATAAAGATACTAAGAATGCATTGAACATCGGAAATTGTCTTAAGAAAACTTTGTGACTTCGTGCCCCCCCTGCCGGCAGGCAGGTTTGTGGCAAAGACAAATGGTTTTTCAACAACCTCCTAAGCGTCCCCTCCCCTTTTACCCTGTTCGTACCTCATCATGCTTCTTCACACGCGGAACAACACCGTGGGTTTTTTCCCATGAAGTGTCGTCAGAACGTAACGATGGGGGAAAGACGGATGGCAATCAACGGGGAAGAAAGAACTGCAAACGCTTCTACCCGACTCCGAAGTGGAAAAACTGTCCCCATGAATGGGGGTGGCTGACCTCTCTCGTCCGGATCAGGTTGAGAAGCGCCTGGCGGTAGGCATCGCCGGGTGCGAGGCCGTTGGAGAGGTGGGTGTAGAAGAATTCACTGAAGAACTTCGACGCCTTGCGGTCGGCGTGCCAGGCGTTCAGGAACACGTCGGATGTGCCGTTGATCCGGAGTAGCATGGCGTGCGCCATGGAAAGGCCGATCCCTTGTCCGACCTGGTTCGACAACAGGACGACCGGGACTGCCGGGAGCTCGGAGAGTTTTTCATACGGCACGTTGATCGCCTCCCCCGATGTCTTTCCATCGGAAACGGCGAGGGAACCGAGGAAGGAGGCCCCTTCGTTCAACGAAAATTCCGTCGAGAGCTGAAGGACGTCGGCGCGGGCGGGAGCGAGATTTTCCCAGGTGGCTTCCATGGAGATCAGGATCCGGGCATCTTTAAAAAAACTGCGGATGTCGCGCAACTCGTAGTCTATGGACCAATTCTTGCCGGTCGGATTGCCGAGAGCAACGATGGCATTCAGGCGTGGAGCACTCGCGGTCTTGAAGCGCAGGGAAGCAAGGGAGGGGAGATAGTCAACGCTGGTAATTTCAACGAGGTACTTCACACCCCCATTACGCTCCTGTCGCTCGATGGTATGAAAAGGAAAATATTCAAACTCGGGGCTCATGATGATCACGAGGTTCCGTTCCAACAACCCATCGACCGGCCTGAGAAGGTAGTCATACAATTGTGAAGAAAGGGTTGCGAAGCGGGTCATGACCGGAACGCTCTCCTCACCTCCTGTTCCGGTGTACACCGACGGATCCTGCATCAGGCGTTGATACTCTTCGACCAGAGACATGAGCTTCCCCCTCTGGAGAACCGTGCTCTTGACCTCAAAACGGCTGCGGGAAATGGCAAAGATATGAAGTTGCTCCTGGGCGGGAAGGAAACGAACCACGAGCGTGCCCCGGGGAATCGCCTGCTGGATTTCCTGCAAGGACAGCGAAGGGAGTTGCAGGAGCGGTTCGTAGTTGGGGTGTACGCTAACCACCCGCGTCGCAAGAGCGGTGATATCGCTCCGCAATCGATCTATCCGTGATTGGAGCGAAGCGATATGAGACTCGTCGCGGCCGGACCGCTGGTAGGCTCGCAGGCTCGAGAGTTCGATCTGAAGAAGATTCAGATCCTGAACGTTCGTGCGCGCAAGCGCAACCTCCGTTTTGACTTCCGGATGACGGATGGCAACCTGGACATCCTGGAACGATTCAAAGAGCGGCTTGGAGGAAGCCCGGTCGAGGAGCAAAAGGGCCTCATCGGGCTTGTTCATTTGCATGAGAAGACCTGCGAGGTCGACGGCCCATTCCTGACGCGCCTTCTTCATGTGGAGGAACGATTGATAGACGGCATGAAACTCCGGCCGGAGAAATTCCCGGAGTGTTCCTTCCTCCAGTTGCACAGCCGCACGAAATCTCCGCAGTGCCTGTTCCATGTTGCCGACGGAGACAAAGTATTTCCCCTGTTGGGCGTAACAGAACGCCTCCCCTGCCCTGTGGCCCGCCTCGCGAAATTGACCTGCCGTTTGCTCGTACGACGCGATGACCCGCTCAACCGATTGCACGCGCTGGGGTTGGGGAATCGAGGCGACGTCGCATTGAACCGCCAACAGCCGTTGGTAAGCCCCGGCGATGCGGTCGCCCATGGACCGTGCAAGTTCGCTCCCATCCTCAAAGTACCGCTTCGCATCGGCAGTGCGCTGGCTCTCAAAATAGACGGATCCGATATGGAACAACAACAGTACTTCATAGTCCCGGTCAACGCGACGCGTCCGCAGAAGGTTCGCGGCATCCCTGAATTGCTGCAAGGCGTCGTTGAGGTTGCCCTGGTATTTGAGCGACAACCCGATATTCATCCGAAGGCGCGCGTCCAAGCCCGGAACGTCGAGCCGATCGATCAGTGTCCGAGCCTGCGTCAACGAATTCAGGGCCTCGGAGTAGCGTCCCTGACGGTTGTACACCTCTCCAATGCTGGCGAGAAGTGCTGCCGCCTCGGCATTGTCGCCGGTGGACTGGATATAGGAGAGGGCCGACTGATACCCGAGCAGGGCTTCGTCATCGTTCCCGGAGAGGAATGCGGAGCGGGCCAGCTTTCGCTCGACCTCCGCTTTAAAACCAAGATCGTTGAACGCGGACCCCAACTGGCGGGCGGCCCGGTATGAAGCACTCGCTTCGTAGGTGCGTCCGAGAAAGAGTTGGGCATCGCCGATCAGAGCGTCAAGGGCCATTTCCGAACGAAAATCCCGCCCTTCCTTGGCAAACCGGAGCGCCGTCTGGAATTGTTGCAATCCCGTGTAGAGCTTCCCATCGACGAGGGAAATTTGGCCAAGGTAGCGATGGACTTCCGCCAGGGGACGCGTCTCGCCATGCTGCTCGAACACTGCAAGGGACTGGACAAAAAGGGTTTCGGCCTGCCGGTAAGAGTTCTCGTTATACAGAACAACGGCCCGTTCGAACATGCCGGCCGCTTCGGAAAGCGGCCCCTGGTCGAACTCGCATCCGGGAGAAGCCAGGAGGAGGAGAAAAACGAGAGGAAGTATTCTCAAGACCATTCGGTGATGTTGGCGGCAATAAAAAATCCCGTCCCCCTGAAGGGGACGGGAGAATATAAGAAACCTCCGTGTGGCGTGCAACTGAAAGTTCTGTTACCGGAAGGAAATGCCGACTCCGGCGGTCAGCACCGGTTGAGTGGCAAATGAATAATCGGCATGGATATTGACGAACAGGAGCAGGATACGGATGCCGGCATGGAACCGTGAAGTATTTGCCCCTTCCAACGAAAAACCATCGACCTTGATGGTCGTTCCCGAAGATATATCCGAGAACGTGTACGGTTCGATCTCCCATTTGGATTTTTCAACCTGAAAACCCCCGTACAGCGTGAAGAGGACTAGGCTCTTGCTGACCTCGATGCCATACGCGGTCCCGGTGGCGGTGAGCAGCTTCGCATCCTTGTTATCGGAAACCGTCAGCTTCTGGGTCATGAAGTGAACGGCGATATCGATGGGAAAAAGAGGAATATATTGATCGATATCATGCCGAAGCCCGAACCCGACAAAATTCACCTTTCCTGCATCCTCCGGCAGGCTTACGGTCGGGATGAACCGACCGATGACTTCGAGCCCGAACGGAAGACCGATCGAAGCCTGGGGAGCCGCCAGTGGAAGGTACTTCAGGTCGAATCCGGCCGGCGTCGTGAAGAATGTTTGTCCTCGCAAAGGGATGTACGGGGAGGTCGATTTGACTCTTACTTCTTTCCCCCCCTTGTCGCCGAGGACGGTCGGAGCACCGGTGATCATTTTATCGTAGTCGGTTCCCGCCGTGAGCGTAACACCACTGTAGGTAACCCGGTCCGGCATTTCGAAATCAAACACGCGGTCCTCATCCTTCACCATCACTGCGCCGACTTTCAATCCAAGATCGAACCCCAGGACGTCGTGCAGGTCCGCGGAATGGTACAACCCGCTGTTGAGATCTGCCCCAAGTCCGGAGAGGAACGACTTAAGATAACTCTTGGCGTTTGTTCCTGCGACTTTCGAAATCTGTGATCCCAGATCGTTCTGGGCATACAGCGATGTCGTGAACGTCAAAAGGCATACCCCCAACACCATCCCCCTTCCAAGTTGTTTCATAAAAAAGTGTCCTTTTTGCTGGTTCATAAAATGTTGCCCCTAATATCAGAAAATCTACTGAGAGGAACAAGACTGTTTTCTACTGCTTGATCCCCCTCACAATCGGCACAATTTCGTCCGCATTGTCGGATAGGATGCCGTCCACCCCCAACTCCATCATTTTCCTTACGCTTCCCTGGTCGTTCAGGGTATACACATACAGGGCCAGTCCGTGTTCATGGGCATCATGAAGCATACGCTCGGTGAACTCATACTTCGCACAGACAATCACCGAAGCGCCGACCCTGCCTGCCAGTTTGGAGGGGGGCCTTCCGAGGTCGCGATACATATTATAGATGACTCCCGTCACTGCCGACGGCTCGATGCTCCGCAGGGTCCGCATCAATCCATGGTTGAACGAAGAAAACAGCACCTGGTCGAGCATCCCGAGCTCCCGGACCACGTCGAGGACTTTTCGCTCAAGGAGACCCGGCGGTTCCTGGTGGAGAAAGTCCGATTTCAACTCGATATCGACCCATCGTCGACGATCGATGAATTGCAGCACCTCCCGCAGGAGCGGAACCCGCTCATGCGAAAACGAAGGATTGAACCATGATCCGGCGTCGAACTGCTGAAGTTCCCTGAGGGAATAATTCCTGGCGGGGCCGTTGCCGGTTGTCGTCCGTTGAAGAGACCGGTCGTGAAGAACGATGACCTCCTCCTCTTTTGAGAGGCGGACATCCAGTTCGATCATATCGATGCCGGGGGAGAGGCATGCCATCGAGAAAGCCGCCGGCGTGTTTTCCGGCGCCTTTCCGGAAATGCCCCTGTGGGCAATGACATAGGGGGGTGTTCCGGCGGGGGGATTCGACCTGAATGACTGCATAGAATGAAACTTTACTTCAACCCGTTTTGCGCGGCAAACCTGTTCCGATGCAAGATGGAAACTATGGCCTCGTGGACCTTTTCAATGTCCTGCATACCGTCAATCTGGACAAAGCGCCCCGCTTTCCGGTAGAAATCCTTGAGGGGCTTTGTCTGTTTCAAATAGACTTCGAGCCGGTGGCGGGCGGTCTCCGGGTTGTCGTCGTCCCGCTGGAACAACTCACCACCACAGTACGGACAAGTCTCGGAGTGGTCCGCTTTCAACTGGTGGGGATTGTAGATTCGCCCGCACGAGCTGCACGTTTTCCGTTCGGAGAGCCGGCGGATGATTTCGTCATGCTCCACGCGGAGGCTGATGATGCCGTCGAGGGTGATCCCGAGTTGCTTGAACATCTCATCGAGAGCCCTGGCCTGTTTCACCGTCCGGGGAAAGCCATCCAGGATGAATCCGTTCCTGGCCCGTTCCGACTCGAGCACCTCATGGATGAGGCCGATCATAACTTCGTCCGGGACGAGGTTCCCTTCATCCATAAATTCCTTGGCCTTCACCCCGAGAGAGGTTTTATTCGCGACCGCCGCGCGAAGAAGATCGCCCGTGGAGATGTGGGCGCTGTCGAACTCGTTCGAGAGAAGTTTTGCCTGGGTTCCTTTGCCCGAGCCCGGTGGTCCAAACAGAATGATGCGCATAGACTATGGTTCCTACATCGTTAGTCGACGACTTGTCGAAGTGAATAAATTGCTCGTGGACCTGGATCAAACGACTTGGGGCGTTGGATTGAGTCTCGAAGAGCTGCCTGGAGAGTGAAAAGTCTGTGTCCTGTGTTGAGCCGCCGCTTCTTCCTGGACGGCGAGCTGGCCGCATGCGGCCTCGATATCTTCCCCCGCGCTGCTGCGGACCATCACCGTGACATTGGATTTTCGCAGCGATTCGACAAATGCCTCCATCCTGGGCTTCGCGGTCGGTTTCAGTGTCTTCGCGAACCCGGAGGGATGGACAAAATCGATCGGGTGAAAGGGAATGATGTTCACCTTGCATGGGACCCGGTTGGAAAGCCTGACGATCTTCCGGATATCCCCGTTCGTATCGTTGAACCCCTCGAACAGGATATACTCCATGGTCGGCCTGCTCCGGGTTTTCTGATAATAGTATTCCAGCGATTCGATCAATTCTTCCACATTGAACTTCCTGGTGATCGGCATCAGCTCCGTTCTCTTCTCGTTGTCGAGCGAATGGAGCGAGAGGGCGAGTTTCACCCTCCTCCCCTCGTCCGCCATCCTGCGGATTTTGTCCGCATATCCGGCGGTCGAGATCGTGATATGACCGGTTCCGATGTTGAGTGAGTTATCGTCCGTGATGATCTCGACCGACTTCATCACATTCTCATAATTGAGCATCGGCTCCCCCATCCCCATATAGACCAGGTTCGAGATGCGGCGGCCGGCATGGCGCTGGGCCTGGATGACCTGGTCGACGATCTCTCCTGCGGAGAGGTTGCGGAGAAAGCCCATCGTCCCCGTCGCGCAGAACTTGCAGTCAAGGGGACAGCCAACCTGGGTGGAGACGCAAAGCGTCAGTCTCTTTTCCGCGCCCGGCGAGTTTTTCTCCGGGGGAATGAGGACGGTTTCGACCTGAAGACCGTCGTGCAGACGGAAGAGGAACTTTGTGGTGCCATCGAGCGAGGAGGTCCGTTTTGTCACCAGCACAATGTTGTCGACGGATGAAACCTTCTCCAGGACGACACGGAATTCTTTTGAGATGTCGGTCATCTCCTCAAACGACCCAGCCCCCTTGGCGTAGAGCCATGAGAAGATCTGACCCGCGCGGTATTTCTTTTCGCCGAGGGACTCGACGAACTCCAGCAGTTCCGGCATGTCGAGCCCTTTAAGATGTCGTTTCTCCTGCTTCTTTTCTTGTCTCATGGGGCGGACAATTTACTGAATAAAGGTTGGGAGAGCAAGGTGAAATTTGGCTTGGCAGACAACGCGATGCCTGACTTGCTCGGCAGAGTTTTGAGAGCGAAGAGCCCCGCGGGGCCTTGCTTTGTTTCTTCGGGTCGGCTTGATACCAAACCCCAGACTGGTTATATTGCTCCGTTGGTTCACAGAAATAGATGGTAGGAACTGAATGATAGTTACTCAGAATAAGGAAGTACCTGTCTGCGGCAGGCAGGTACTCTGCGTGTTAGACGGAAACACTATAAGACCCCGAAAGAGTTTGAGAAGCAGGTTGAGGTCATTGATACGACAGAACTTAAGAGACAACGGACACCGACGTCTTAGGCCGCTCACAAGTGGCTTAAGGGTGTTATAAAGAACCATCTAATCAATAGTTAGGCGGCTTCCACACAGATGGACTGGCTTTATGACTTGGCACAACCTTTCGTTTGGCAACCAGCTCGCGCACTTGTCATCGCGCTCGTCTGGCTGTTGGCAGCGCTCATCCTTCCGAAGCCGGTGCGTCGTCCGTTGTTCATCGCCGCTGGAGCTTGGGGCGTCTTCGCCCTTCTTGAGTTCGAGGCCTGGCGAGAACGTGCAGATATCCGAGTTGACTTACTCGTGACGTGGCCAACGCTGTGTTTACTAACAGTTGGCTGCGTGTTCGTGGCAATCAGATGGATGGTGACAAGCGGCCGTGGGGAAGCCACCTAACCGGTCGCTAAAGCTGACGGAATGGTCGGAGCGCGAAAAATCGGCTATCAGACTTTGAAGCAAACATTCAAAACACAAATCGAGCTACTAAGGCCAGCGGCATTGTACGTTAATTCAAGGGTACGTCGCCGCAGCTTACCTGTCTGCCGGAGTTGCTTTCCAAACGTAGGCGGAGCTCCTAACCGTTAGGCCGACAGACGCGCGTCACGGCCGATATAGATGCCCCGTGTCGCCCGTGGGCTATACACCATCACTCGAACCAAAGGAGGAACACCATGATCGTTGAAGCACAGGTAGCCATCAACGGATCCAGGGCGGCCACCTGGGCCGTAATCACCAACATCGAGAACGCCTCGGAAACCATCAGCGGAATCGAAAAGATTGAGGTTCTCGAAAAACCGGCAAACGGGCTCGTAGGACTCAGGTGGCGAGAGACCCGCATGTATTTCGGGAAACCCGCCACCGTGGAAATCCGGATCACGGATGCCGCTGAGAACGAGTTCTACAAGGCCAGAGCAGAAAGTGACGGATTCCTCTTCTTGTCCACCCTGCGTATTTCAGATAGCGGTGGCACCGTGACGTTGACCAGTTCTCATGAAACCAAGCCTCATGGTCTCGTTTCAAAACTCAAGTCGATCCCCATGGTTTTTTTTAAAGGCATGATGAAGAAGGCTTACCTGCAAGACTTAAATGATATTAAATCCGCAGTTGAACAGAAATGATTTATTGCGACCTAACAAATCACTCGACTCGACTCCTCGCCTGTGGCTCGGAGCGGGTCAGTTCAGGCGTTAGACGCCAAGGAGACATCATGACAATCAAGCGTATGGACAACGTCGGCATCGTGGTGGAAGACATCGATGCCGCCATTGAGTTCTTCACCGAACTCGGCCTTACCCTCGAAGGCCGTATGCCCATCGAAGGTGAATGGGCCGGCCGCGTCACCGGAGTGCGCGGCCAGCGCGTCGAGATCGCCATGATGCGCACTCCCGACGGCCACAGCCGCCTCGAGCTCTCGCGCTTCAACGCTCCCGCCATCGCGTCCGATCACCGCACGGCCCCCGTAAACTCGTTGGGATACCTGCGCGTCATGTTCACCGTCGAGGACATCGACGACACCCTCGCCCGGCTCAGCAAGCTGGGTGCGACGGTGGTCGATGAAGTCGTCAATTACGAAGACATCTACCGGCTCTGCTACATCCGGGGTCCCGAAGGAATTCTCATCGGGCTCGCCCAACAGATCGGGCAGCAGACCTCCCGAGAGAATCCCATGGAACATCAGCGTTGAGAACTCAGGCGTTGGCGTCTAACAACCGGATGCAGCGGACGGTCTGCTGCGCGGCCCGCCGCTGAACCGGAGAGTTGGGCAGACAGTACCAACGCGTACCTCGGAGTGGGTACGCTATCTTCGGTTACCATCGTCCCCCGAAAAAAGGAGCATCTCCGATGACCAAGGTGACACCCTTCCTGATGTTCAACGATCAGCTCGAGGCGGCCATGGAGTTTTACACCGCCACGTTCCCGGACTCCCAAATCAGGAACGTCGCCCGCACTGGCACGGACGGTCCCATCAGCTCCGCCGAGTTCGTCGTTGGTGGTCAACTCTTTATGGGCTACAACGGAGGTCCGTACTTCAGCTTCTCTGAGGGGGTCTCGCTCTACGTGGACTGCGCGGATCAGGATGAAGTGGATGAATACTGGGACAAGCTCGTGAAGGCAGGAGCGACGCCCACGGCATGCGGTTGGATCAAAGACTCCTTCGGTCTCTCCTGGCAAATTGTCCCGAGACGATTCACCGAGCTGATCCGTGATAGGGACCCCGGGAAGGTGAAGGCCGTGATGGAAGCCATGATGACGATGGTGAAGCTCGACGTAGCGGCCCTTGAGCGAGCCTACAAAGAGGCGTAGCAGTGTGAAACGCCCGCGCCTTGAGCGCCTGGAAGTGCTGCCCAACAACAGCATCCAGCGAACGGCGCTGCGCGCCGCCCGCTGAATCTGATAATGCAAGAAGACGTCCCAACAAACCTCCACAAGCCCGTCGCACTCAGTTGCAATCTTGGATTCCGAAGTACAAGAACTAAATTGATACTACAATAATTAATAGAAATGGAATTCAACCCAAACAACAATGTTGTTAAACTCTGTCTTCAGGGTATGGGCGTGGAAGAAAAAGGCAAAACTGAAGAAGCAAACACACTGTTTCTTCAAGCCTGGAACGAAGCGACATACGACTTTGAAAAATTCATTTCAGCTCATTATGTAGCTCGATATCAAAAGAGCGTTTCCGACAAATTACAGTGGCTCGAAACGGCTTTACAGTTTGCGTTAAAAATAAATAACGACACTGTTAAGAGTGCCTTCCCTTCTCTCTATGCAAACATTGCCAAATGCTATGAGGACTTAGGCGACCCTGACAAGGCAAAAAAGAATTATGAATTAGCAACTTCGTTTAAGGATAAACCTTCTGACAAAGGCCCCTTTTATCATGGGACGAAAGCAGATTTGCAGGTTGGCGATTTGCTGACAGCAGGGGGCAGTTCCAATTACAAACCTGAACTCAAAATGAACCACATTTATTTTACAGCCCTTGTTAATGGGGCGGGACTAGCTGCTGCATTAGCGAAAGGTGACGGGCGTGAACGTGTTTATATCGTTGAACCGACAGGGAGCTTTGAAAATGATCCGAATGTTACAGACAAAAAATTTCCGGGCAATCCGACACGCTCCTATCGCTCCCAAGCACCATTAAAAATCGTTGGCGAAGTAACAGATTGGGTGAGACAAACACCTAAGGAACTCCAACAATGGCGTGAAAAGTTGGGCAGTAGCAAAGGAGAAATTATTAATTGATCTCTGAGATGCCCATACTTGCTCAGCCATTGGAATCAAGGTCATGATGGACAGTGATAACAATAACGGATAGTAATGCAAGACAGAAAACAACGGACCGCTAACAACCGCATCACACGGACTGGCAATTCCGCTGCGCTCCATTGTCAGCCGGTGATGCGGAGCGTTACGCCGTAGAAAACACACTCTCCCCCACCACAACGAAACCTCGGAGGTCCCATGAAACGAGTCACTGGCATCGGCGGCATCTTCTTCAAGGCCAAAGACGCTCCATCACTGCAGGCTTGGTACAAGCGGCACTTGGGAATCGATGTCCAGGAATGGGGTGGCACGGCTTTCACCTGGACCGACGGTGAGGGTAAGCCCTTTGCCGGAACAACCGTCTGGTCTATTGGTTCGGCCCAAGGTGACCAGTTTGCGCCCAGTACTGCAACGTTCATGGTCAACTACCGGGTGGAGGATCTCCACGCCCTGGTCAAAGTCTTGCGCGAAGAAGGATGCAACGTTCTCGAGAAGATCGATGATTCCGAGTACGGGAAGTTTGCCTGGGTTATCGATCCGGAAGGAAACAAGGTTGAACTTTGGCAACCGCCAGCCGGCCAATGACCAGGGCATTCGGCCCGAGCACGAATCTGCGGCCTTACATCTGTTCCAGCGTAGCCGCGTAATGAGTGGATAAATTTCAATGAGTGTTACAACGCGGCCCGGTGAACGGATTGTCAGGCGGACAAGGCTGTGACATGCGAGTTCCTGGCAATTCTGATTGGCGGTATCGAATGAAACCATTTCAAATACATAAATGGGAGAAATCTATGGTACGAATCGTTTTCGGCGTCATTGCTGGATTTTTTGCCTGGGCGATAGCGTGGTTCGGAGGCGAGCAGATTCTTTCGGCCATTGGGCCTGAGTGGTTCGGCGCTCATCAAAAAGCGTTCGAAGAGGCCGTTGCCAATGGCGGTCCGTTCACAGCAGACACGACGTTTCTTCTTATACATATTGTCCTCGGTTCAATAGTCTCGGGGATGTCCGGATTTCTAGCCGCGCTGATCGCCGGTGAAAACAAACGCGCGCCGCTCGTCCTCGGCTTTCTGCTGCTGGCCTTTGGTTTACTGAAGGCGGTTCTGTCCTGGCCGTATGTTCCCATTTGGTATCATGTTATCTTTACGGCGGTTCTCATTCCTATGACGATTATGGGGGGTAAACTGAAGACCGCCACTTAGGAAAAAGGAAATGAGAATTATATTTGCAGGCATCGCGGGCGGTATCGCGGTGTTCATCAGCGCGGCCTAACAAAGCGTTGCAACGGACCGACTGCGCCGGCCGCTGAACGTATTCGTTAGGGAGCGGTGAACCTCTGCTCATCAACGAAGCAGAGATTTGCTGACCAAGAGCACGAGGACTGTTGTGCACGCCGACACTAAGAAATATAACGCGAACCAGTCACAAGAAGACCGGAAGATCTGTAGAATCTCGGCTCGAGAAATCGACCGAGGTTTGCCGGAGGCGGAAAACAAGATATGGCACGCCCATCCGGTATGTTCTTGGATGGCAATCCTATCGTGGGATACAGCAAGCTGAAGAGCTGTGTCCGCCTACTTTTCTGGAGTGGCGAGTCCTTTGAGGAAGCAGGACTGAAAAAGGAAGGCAGCTTCAAGGCCGCCGAAACGCGCTACACCGCCGCCGCTCAGGTGGAGACTCAGAACCTGCAACGCTGGCTGGCTAAGGCTCGCGAGATCCAATGGGACTACAAGAATATAGTCCGTCACAAAGGTCAATTGGCGCGACTCAAATGATGGGGCAAGATTATTCTAAGCGAGAGGATGCGCGAAATGCACTGCCGAACGGCCAGTTGCAGCGGACGGTCCGCTGCGCCGGAACGTCAGGTTGCCGCCCCCATGTGATAAAAAGCTCTCGATGAACTACTTATTGATCACTTTCGAAATCATGCTGGTGGTGATTGCGCCTCTTCTCGTTCTGTATTTGAAAGGGTCCTGGCCATTGCGGATTATCATCCCTTGTCTATTGACTATTCCTCTTCTGTGGTATCTCACCTACGCGCCATTGCATGAACTGAGCCATGTCGCAGGGACGTACCTTGTCGGTGGAAAAGTCACATCAATCAAGGTCATACCAAGCTTCTGGACTGGTGAATTTGGTCGCGCATGGATTACGTCTGAAGGGGTGACAGATAAGTGGTACCAATTGATCACAACGCTTTCTCCCTATGTGTTCGACCTTTTGTGCGCGGTTGCGAGCATCTATGTCTTACAGCGCAAGCTGTCAAAAAATGCCTTCGTTATTGGATTTCTCTTCATGCTGCTTTGCCTCAGACCAGGATTTGACTTTGTGTGTGAAACCGTTGGGTTCGCTTCAGGCGACAAAGGTGATTTCCACCACGTTGATCTCATTCTCGGGAGTTTCCTTACGTGGTCTTTCCTGTTCGCCTCGATCGGATTTTGCTTTTTCATGACTTTTAGTGTTCTCAGAAGGTTTCGTGGCTTTCCAGAAGCCATGCCCGGGGCGCTAACCTAACTGGACG
The DNA here is from genome assembly GCA_016192345.1 of Ignavibacteriales bacterium. Taxonomy (GTDB): domain Bacteria; phylum Bacteroidota; class Ignavibacteria; order UBA10030; family UBA10030; genus UBA6688. The sequence continues at coordinate 21,455 of JACPUH010000074.1, forward strand.
CTCCCACCTATCCTGACGCCTCGGCGGGCAGGCAACCTGACCCCGCATAAAAGATTTGCGGGGCAGGCTGTGCAAACCGCCGACACTCTTAGTTTGCAAGTGTGGAGAAATTAACTTACAACATGTGTTACGAGACGGCATTTTAAGTCCCGGCAAAAAAGCGGCGGGATGCAAAAAAAGCATTTAAACTTTTAATCCACCAGGCTGGAGCGTCCGCCATGAAGATTGGCGGACAGGTTTGCACGCAGCTTACCTGTCCGCCGAAATGTTTTTTATGAAGGCGGACCTCCAGTCCATTCTGCAGCGCGACCCAATCATATTTACCACCTGCAAACTATAACGACTGGATAACCTCTTTCCGATCACCAAATTGAGGTAGAGACATGAAGCGCGTTGCGAACTCCAGATTCACCATCAAAGGCTGGGACGAGAAGCCTTATAGTGAGAGGCAGGACCTGCAAAAGCTGACCCGGGCCAGCGTCACGAAGACGTTCACCGGCGATATCGCGGGTGAGGGACATGTTGAATACCTGATGATGTACCGCAGCGACGGCTCAGCCACCTTCGTCGGCCTCGAGCGGATCATCGGGCAGATTGGAGGGAAAGCGGGTAGCTTCGTGCTCCAACGCACGGGAATGTTCGAGAACGGCGAGGCGAAGGAGTCCTATTCCGTCATCCCTGGCTCCGGGACGGGGGGGCTTCGGGACCTCCGCGGTGAGGGCACATCCGCAATTGGGCATGGGACTGAGCATCCTTTCACGCTGAACTATGAGTTGGACTAGAAGTTGCCAGTCGGAACCTTCAGAGCACTGCCTCTCACGTCGCTCAAGCCTCGCGAGTCCATTGTGGAACTTGAGTACCAGACCCAAAGAGTTGTGTTGAGGCAAACAAACAACTAACCGAGACATCATCTTGTCCAACGACTCGGCGGCGCAGCTTACCTGTCCGCCGAAATACTTTATATGAAGGCGGAGCACCCGCCGTCAGACCCCAGGAGGATCCCCCATGCTCAATCTGCTACGCAATGTGCTTGCCATCCTTGCGGGAATCGCCATAGGCGGAGGCGTCAACATGGCACTCATCACTCTTAGCCCGTTGCTCATTCCTCCACCTACGGGTGTGGATGTAAACAGCGCCGAGAGTCTGAGCAAAGCTATGCACCTTTTTGAGCCGCGCCACTTCGTAATTCCGTTCTTGGCCCATGCATTAGGTACACTCGCAGGCGCGCTTGCCGCCTACCTGATCGCAGCAACCTACAGGGTAGAAATAGCTTATGTGATTGGCGCAGTGTTTCTTTGTGGTGGTGTGGCGGCAAGCTTCATAATTCCTGCCCCGACTTGGTTCATCGCTCTTGACCTGCTGGCCGCTTACCTCCCGATGGCGTGGTTGAGTATCCAGATAGGTACTCGTTTGAAGCAGTGGAAACTCACATGACTCAACCGGAAATCTCCAGCATCTCACCGTTCTTCATTGTGCAGAACGTATCGGGAGCCCTTGCGTTCTATCGCGACCGGCTTGGGTTTGAGGTCACTTTTCAAAACCCTGGGGACGACGTGTTCTTTGGCATCGTGCGCCGGGGTGGCGCAATGATCATGGTCAAGGATGTCGGTGTAGATCCACTCCCAAACTACAGGCGGGAGCCTGGAGCGCGCTGGGACGCGTATCTGTACGTTCCTGATCCCGACGCGCTGGCGGCCGAGTTTGCATCGCGCAATGTCGAATTCTCCGAACCACTCAAGGATACTCATGACGGTCTGCGCGGCTTCGAGCTCAAGGACTCGGACGGTTACGTCTTGTTCTTCGGTCGCCCTCGGTCGTAGGTACGCACCTAATGAACCCGCCGCTGTTGCGCGGTTCCCTCGTCGCTACGCCTCCTCGCGCGGGTTATTGCCAAGCCGCTGGACAGACAAGAGAGCCGGTAAATCAGTTTTTCGAACGGCGCCGGCAGGAGGAAACTCGTGGCACTCGTGGTTCTTCTGAGAGGGGTCAACGTCGGGGGTCATAGAACCTTCCGACCTTCGACGCTTGCCGAGCAACTAAAGCACCTTGATGCCGTCAACATCGGTGCGGCGGGCACCTTCGTGATCCGTCAGCCGGTCGCCCGGACGCAACTCCGCGCCGAATTGGCACGAAGGCTTCCGTTTGATGCCGAGATCATGATCTGTCAGGGCCGCGAGATTGTCAGGCTGATGTCCACCCATCATTTCGCGGACCAGCCCGTGCGCCCCGACGTCGTCCGCTTCGTGAGCCTCCTTTCCCAACGTCCCCGCTCGGCGCCGTCGATGCCCTTGAGCTTTCCTTCCAGCGGCAAGTGGCTGCTGAAGATCCTCGCGAGGGATGACCGGTTCGTCTTCGGCGTGTACCGGCGCCACATGAAGGTCATCAGCTACCTCGAAACGATAGACCGGCTCTTTGGGGTACCGGCCACCACGCGCAACTGGAACACCATCACCGCGATCGCCAGGGTGCTGGGTAGCGAAGGGGCCTGATCGACCGGCGGGCCATCACCGGATATCCTGATGAAGTTGAGTGCATATCGTGTCACGGTGCCCTCGCAGTTGGCGGCTCATCTTATGAGGACGGGGGATGAGGTTCTGTCGTAACAGGGTTGCCAGCCGATGACGGATGTTGTTTGACTCGATCATCACCAAGATGATAAGAATTTTTATCACGGATTAAGAGAAACTACTTGGAGTTACGGAGAAATGAGATTACCCACGAAAGGGATCATCGAAGGAGCTCGCTATTTATTGGTGGAGCTTCTTATTGTGTTTGTCGGAGTGTATCTTGCATTTCAACTCAACCAATACAGTTCTGAACGCGAGACCAACCAGCGCC
>JACPUH010000075.1 GCA_016192345.1 Ignavibacteriales bacterium
CCGCCGATGACAACCAAGACCATGATCGTCGTCAGAACGCCGCTATTGAAACGAAGAGCAACATCGGCAAGGTTTTCCGTCGTTGAGGCAAACCCGGCGTTGCAGTACCCGGAAATGGCATGGAAAAGTGAAAACAAGATCCTCTCTTGCCCTGAAACAAAGTTCATTCCATCGCTGAACTGATAGAGCGCAAGAGCCCCGAGCGCTTCGATCGCAAACGTCACGATCGCAATCTGGAAAACGGTTTGCTTGATTTTCCCCAGGCTTTCTTCCCCCAGCAGGGATTGCATGGTGGAATACTCCTTCAGTCGCGTACCGCCCCCCATCATAAAGGCAAAAAACGTCGTCAGCGTCATGATTCCCAAACCCCCGATCTGCATGAGGATCATGAGGATGGTGTGCCCGACCGGCGTAAAGAATGTGGCCGTGTCAACCACGATGAGCCCTGTGACGCAAACCGCGCTGGTCGCGGTGAACAGCGCGTCGAGCAGGGAAAATGAGTTCCCCACCGTCGCGCGCGGAAGCAGGAGAAGCACCGTACCGGTAACGATCAGGAGGGCAAAGCTTAACAGGATCAGCGTCGATGGCTGGATGTTGGCAACCATGAGTCTCTTGCTGTACCGAAGCACGGTCGGGATGAACGCGACGATCACAAAAAATTGCGTGATGACCAGGTAGAGACGTGTCAGCGCATCCGGGGTCAAAAGCGGGTTGAGGGAAAGAAGAAACCCCTCCACCAGGCGTGGGAGGAAGAGGTACAGAAAAATGATCAAGAGAAGGCCGATCTCAATCCTCCGTGAACGGATATGAACCATCCGGTTCTCCGCGACCAGAAGCTTGACGAGCGTGAGAATGACGAATCCGTAGAGGACGATAACCCCAGCTGTTTGCGCGTACGCCTCCTCTTCCGGTTCCAAATAGAATCCGTACTCCGCCACGACGGAGGCGATGGCAACCAGCCCGAGCAACAGCACGCCGATATTCGCCCAAAGCCGCCAACGCTCCCGGCGGTCTCTCGAAAAAAATCCATTTCCCCCTTCGTTCCGTATCCCGAGAAACCGTGAAAAGAAGTTAACCATAGCGAATGTCGAAAAGAACTGTGGAAACCGGGTTTTGCCATCACCCGACGACGGGGAACGTGATGGGGGAAAACCGTGGTTCGGTGCGGGTTGAAGTGTAATCCCACCAAGAACTGGGTCAGCGCTACTTCTTCTTCAAATCAATCCTGGGATACCGCTCGAGCATTCCCTCTTCTTTCATGATCTTCTCAATCCCCTCAATATCCATCGGCAGATAATCGGAAATGATATCCGCTCCTGTTTCCGTGATGACGATCAGATCCTCCAGCCGGATGTAGATCTGTTCCTCCGGCACGCGCAGCGCGGGCTCAATCGTAAAAACCATACCCGGCCGCAACGGGCCCGAGTCCGATCCCACATCATGCACCCCCATGCCGACCCAATGTCCGAGCGAAGTGCGCGGGTTCTGTGCTCCGGACTTATAACTGGAAACAAAATTCTTCGCCGCAGTTTCATACACCGGTTTTGAGAAGCGGGAGGAAGCGAGAATCTTTTCCATCTCCGCGGCGGCTTCCTGCTTGATCTGCTGCGGGGTAACATTGGGACGAATGGCCTTGAGGATTGAACGGTAGCACTTGACGTAAAAGCCGTAAAGTTCCCGTTGCCATGCGTTGAACTTGCCGTTCACCGGCCACTGGCGGGTAATATCGCTCATGTAATATCCATAATCCGGGGCGAAGTCCATGAGCAGGAAGTCCCCGTCCTGCATTTGCCGCTTGCCTGCGTTATAATGCGGATACCATGCGTTCCGCCCGCTGGCTACAAGCGAATAGTACGCCTCCCCCTGGGCGCCGTTCCGGTAATAGACGAACTTGGCAACGCCGTCCAGCTCATGTTCATAGATGCCCGGATGAGTGGATCGCATCGATTCCCTCAGGGCCTCACACGAAAGGATCGTCGCTCTCCGAATCAGTTCGATCTCCCGCGGGCTTTTGATCAACCGGAGATTGTCGATGATGGGATTGAGATTCCTGACGTCGAAATGAGGCAGCCGTGTCTTGATCAGTTGGATCAGTTGTCCCGCCCGCGAGGGGCGTCCATCAAGCGGATCGGAGGCAATCTCTGCAACTCCGCGCAACCCGACATCCCGCCCCCCGGCAAATCCTTCCGCCGGTGCAAACGGCGTGTAGAGTGTTGCGATGGTTTGTGTCCGTCCGTACCGCGCGAGTTGTTCGTGAAGCAGATCGGAGCTCACAACCGCTTCTATACCCGACAGTTGTCGGATTAACTCACCGTCTTCCGCCGATAAGGTTTTCCCTTCGCTTCGTTCTCGGGCTTCATTGCGGTGGGGGAGGAAGAGCGTTGCGCGGCGCTGGGCACCATCGAGCAGAAGATAGGCGTGGGGGGATTCGATACCACAAAGGTAAAAAAAGTCTGCCGATTGCCGGAAGCGTGTATTGTTGTCCGGCATCGGAGCCCCCTGAACAAGCGCAAGTGCCGAGGGCCCGATGGCGTCATAAATCGCGGCGCGGCGTTGTGTAAATTCTTCCGGGGGAAAATCCTTTGTAAAGAGCGAAAATCCCTCCTGACCGGAAACATGGGAAAAGCTTACGACGACCAGCACGGAAACGAATCTTGCCCGTCGAGTCATGGGTCCTCCTTCAAAGGGATAATGGGGGGGATGGAACGGCACCGGCTAAGATAGGCAGACTCGGACAAAAAAGAAAGCCCGCAACCGATGCGGGCCTTCCTGCGAAGGGCTTCATCCGAACAGCTCGTTGAGGAGTTTCAGGTCGTCGACCAGATGGCGTGTAATCAGAAACTTCTTTCGGACCAACTCCCTGCCGTTGGCCCCGAGGCGTTTGGCTTCGCCCGGATTCTGCAGCAACGCAATGATCCGGGCCGCGCCGGTTTTGATGTCGTATGGATCGATAAGATATCCAGTTTCTCCATCCACCATTTGCAGCGGGATGCCGCCGATGTTGGAGGCCACAACGGGCGTCTCTTTCCAGAGGGCTTCGGTGACGGTGAGTCCAAACCCCTCGCGGATCGATTTTTGAATAACCACAGCGGAAACCCGCTGCAACGCATTCACCAGGATGTTGTCCTCAACGGTGAGCAGAATAACGTTCTTCGAAGCAATTTCGTTGTTAGCAAGCTTCACGATCTTTTCATAAATCATAATTCCTTCTGGGTCGTCGGTCGCCATACTGCCACACAGTACAAGCCGGCAATCGAACGCTGCTTTAACAAGCTTGTACATCTCAATCACGTTGGCCGGGTCCTTCCATTTATCGAACCGTGAGATCTGTGTGATAATTGGCTTATCGGTCGGGACCCCATGCTTTTTCAGCGTCTTGGCAATAAGCGCTTGCGATATTTCCCTGTTTTTTGAAGAGAGCGGGTCGATGATCGGATGAATGATCGAGTGCGGGACAGGCAGATCTTCCTTCATGTATTTGGTATCCGAAACAATGACGCGGTCGTACCGAAGGATGAAACCCCTCAGATAATCCCAGAGCTGCTGGTTGGGATGGGAGAGGTCAACGTGACAGCGCCAGATCCACGGTTGCTCCCGTTTGTAGAACCGAATAAGCGGAAGCGGCTGCGGATCATGGATGATAACGCAATCCGCATCGATCTTGCAGTAGGAGGCAAAGTCCTGGTTGTTCTGCAGATAGAGGGCTTTCTTGACATCGGTGAGATTGATGGGGTCCCCCTGCACTGCGTTATGGAACTTCTTGGTGATGGTGAAGAACTCCGGGGTCCCGCGCAGGATCCGCCAGTCCGTCGCCACCCCGACATCATTCAGCAAGGGGATGAGGGAGTACAACATTTCCGCAACCCCGCCTCCATAGTAGGTCGAGTTGATATGGAGAATCCGCAGCCCGTGCAAATTGCGTGCAAGCTGGATGATTTCGGAGATTATTTTGTCTCCGACAATATGCCGGTATTCATCAATGGAGCGCATCGGCGGCCTCCGTAAGTTGGGATAATAAAACCCTGATATCATGATAAGCGGGAACGTTGTAGCGAGCCTTCGACATCTGCATACCGACCTTGATCGAAAAAGCTTCAGCCGGAAGAACCGCAAACAGGTCCTCGTCCGTCCAGTCATCCCCCGCGGCAAAAATGAACGGGGCATGGACCGCCGCGAAGAAACGCTGGTAGAATGCTCCCTTGCTGATTCCGGTTGTTCTCACTTCAATGGTTTTGTTGCCGGGCAAAATATGAATATCGAGATTGGTCGTCAGGTTGGAGAGCATGTCAAGCAGTTCGCGCGCTGCAAACGAAGCCGACTCGCTCTCTGCCTTCCGGTAGTGCCAGACAAGGGAAAAATTTTTCTCTTCGACGAATGAGCCCGGAATCCTGTCGACGTACAGGTCGAGGATCGGGCGAATTTCCTTCTTCCATGAGTCGTTGGAGGGGGCGATCGTCGGTTCCCACTCCCCGGAGGGGGAGCGCTTGACCCAACCGCCGTGCTCGGCAACAAGAAGGGCGTTTGTTCCTTTCAGCCACGATTCCAGTGTTTCCTTGTCGCGACCGCTAAGAATCACCATGGTGGTATTCGGAAGGGCCGTCAGCCGTTTCAGCGTAACAAGGAGTTCATCCTCCGGGACCGCCAAGTGGGGTTCCCCGGCGAACGGCACAAGCGTGCCGTCGTAGTCAAGAATGATCAGCCGGTTCTCCGCCGCTGTGAATTCCGACACCATTCGTTCCCCCGCTCGTGCATCGAATTGTTTCACCTCAAGGTGTGCCGATGCTTCTTTAATCTCCCGCAATCGTGCAAAGAAACGGCGCGTCCACTGATGGATATCATGTGTTTCCAGCCGTTGTCGCATGGGGCGGTTGCGGCGCTGTTGTTCTTCGACGGACATCGACAGGGCCACATACAACGCCTCACAGATTTCCTCCTCACTGTTCGGATTGACCTGGAGGGCCTCAACCAGTTCCTTCGCCGCGCCGGCCATCTCGCTGAGGATCAGCACCCCGGTATTGTCCTCCTTGACGGCAAGGTACTCTTTGGCGATCAGGTTCATGCCGTCCCGCAACGGCGTCACCAGGGCGATGTCGGCACAGTGATACAGACCGATCAACTCCCCGAACGCGAGCGACCGGTAGATGTACCGGATGGGGGTCCAATCGAGCGTCCCGAATTCGCTGTTGATGTGCCCCACAAGCTCGTCGATCTCCCGTTTTAACGCGGCATACCTTTCAACCCGCTCGCGCGAGGGAACAACGACGAGAACAAAAACGATTTTTTCATGCCATTGCGGGTACCGGTGAAAGAAGGTCCTGATCGCGCGCAGACTCTGCGGGATGCCTTTCGTGTAGTCAAGGCGGGAAACTTTGAACACGATTTTACGTGAACCCATTCTGCGGCGGATCTTCTCGATTTCCCCCTCCAGGGCCGGGTCCCGGGGCGCCGTTGAATACTTTTGAAAGTCGATCCCCATGGGAAAAACATCCACCTGGACGATCCGGTTGACAACCATGATCTGTCCCAAGGTATTGTCGCGCCCCAGGATCCGCCGCAGGCAACCGAGAAAGGACTGGGCGTAGTCATGGGTATGAAACCCGATGAGATCCAGGGCGAGCATGCTCTCAAGGATCTCCCGGTGCTGCGGCATCAAGCGGAAGATGTCGTAATGCGGGAAAGGAATATGAAGAAAGAAACCGATCGTCGCGCGGGGAAGCCGTTCGCGGAGACGCTGGGAAAGCAGAAGGAGGTGATAGTCGTGGATCCAGATCGTATCCCCCGGTTTATAGATCTCC
>JACPUH010000065.1 GCA_016192345.1 Ignavibacteriales bacterium
AATGGCTTGAGTTAACAAGCGAAGCGCAGTTAACTCAACAGCCATTTTGAGGATCCCGCCGAAAGGCGGGATTGGTTGCATCAAAGAGTTTGGTTTTATCATGGTGGCCATAGTTCAGTTGGTTAGAACGCCAGGTTGTGGCCCTGGAGGTCGTGGGTTCAAGTCCCACTGGTCACCCAAGAGCAATTAAAAATTCAAAATGAAAAATTAAAAACGGGGGGCATTTTTTCGTTTTTAGTTTTGAATTTTAAATTTCCGGCCCCCATCGTCTAGAGGCCTAGGACACGAGCTTTTCAAGCTTGGAACACGAGTTCGAATCTCGTTGGGGGCACTGAACATTGTAGATTGTAAATTGAAGATTGTAGATTAAAAAAAAGCCGGCTCGGGAGGGTCGGCTTTTGTGCTTTGAAGAACCCATGTTGAGGTATGAGCTTTTCAAGTCCCGCTTAAAAGATAGCGGGATCCTCAATTCGGCAACGGCTCGCTGAAAAACGCTCGCCGGCCGAATTGGGACTTGCAAGACGAGTTCGATCCTGAGTCCTTCGCTAACGCTCAGGATAAACTCCGTCGAAGGGTCGTTGGGGGCACCATAAAAATTGTAAATTGAGACTTCTGAATAATTCTAAATTCAATGTCATTCCGAGCGAAGCGAGGAATCTCACCGTTGAATTCAAAGCGAAAAAACGAGATTCCTCGTCGCTTCGCTCCTCGGAATGACAAGTTAATTTACTTTTCAGATGTCTCAAATTGTAGATTGATGAAAAGCCGGCTCGAAAGGGTCGGCTTTTGTGCTTTGAAAGGCCTGAGGTGAAGCGCAGTCTCCCTCCCTGTTTTAGCCCTTCCGAACCTGCGAGGAACTTTCTTTCAGGGACTCCCGTTTTTCTTTCAAGACGATTTGCAACCAAGCACCACCCTCGCTGAATTTTCTTTGGTAAACTCTGCAGATTAAAAACGACGGATTGTCAACCGCTGAAAACGAAGAGGCAACAAGGTGAGATGGGGAACAAAGACAATCGTCTGTACTGCGCTGGTACTCTCCCTTTCCACTCTTGGAAGTGATTGCAACGACCATCCGTTGACCGTTGACAAACCCTGGCCGCTGAAATGCCCCACGGTTCCCTTCTCGCGTGAAGGTGAAGCCACCTTTTATGTTTTCGCGAACGGGGCGGGGAGTTGCATGTTTGATTCCACTCCCAGCGACCTCATGGTCGCGGCGATGAATGCCACGGACTATTTCGGTTCCGATATGTGCGGAGCCTGTGTTCTTGTGACGGGCCCCCGCGGAAGCGCCGTTGTCCGCAGCGTTGACCTCTGTCCCGAATGCAAGCCCGGTGATATCGATCTGAGCCCGCAGGCCTTTTCACGGATTGCCGACACAACACTCGGGCGCGTCAACGTTTCCTGGATGCTGCTCCCCTGTGGGGGTGAGGGTCCGATCCAGTATCATTTTATGAAGGAGAGTAACCGGTGGTGGACCGCCGTTCAAGTACGAAACCATCGCAATCCAATCTACAGCCTTGAATATCTTCCCCCCGAAGGCTCCTTTAAGAAGGTTCGGCGGACGGGATACAACTACTTTGTCGAAGAGCAAGGCATGGGCCCGGGACCGTTCCTCTTTCGCGTAACTGATGTCTTTGGCCATGTCCTTCTTGACAGCGGGATTGTCCTGGCCGTCGATACCAATCTCGCCGGCAAAGCACAATTTCCCCCATGCCGTCAATAATTGAGGTGTTAATACCTCGCCAAGCTCGTATCCACCTTCTCCGCCCACTTATCAATCCCTCCCGCCAAATTCCTTGCTTTTCTGAACCCAATTTCCCTAAGAAATTCCACCGCACGCCGGCTCCGTCCGCCGACATGACAATGGACAACGATCGACCGCGCCGAATCGAGCTCGCGAACGCGGTTTGGGAGTTCTCCCAGAGGAATCAACATTCCCCCTATGTTGACGATCTCATACTCATGAGGTTCCCGCACATCGAGAACGAAAACATCCTCCCCATCATCCAACTTCCGCTTGAACTCCTCCACCGTGATTTCAAATTCATTTCCATCGACCTTGGGCCCGGGGGTAACGCCGCAGAAAGCCTGGTAGTCGATCAGCTCCGTGATGCTCGGGTTGTTTCCGCAGACCGGGCATTCCGGGTTCTTCCGAAGTTTCAGCTCACGGAACTGCATTTCAAGCGCATCGAAGAGCATCAATCTGCCCACCAAAGGGTTTCCGATGCCTAAGAGGAGCTTCACTGTCTCATTTGCCTGGATGGTCCCAACGATCCCTGGGAGAACACCTAACACGCCTCCTTCGGCGCAGCTTGGCACAAGTCCAGGAGGGGGCGGCTCGGGATATAAACATCGGTAACATGGCCCCTCCTTCGTCGCAAAGACAGATGCTTGTCCCTCAAACCGGAAGATGCTCCCGTAGACATTCGGTTTCCCAAGAAGCACGCAGGCATCGTTCACCAGGTAGCGCGTCGGAAAGTTATCCGTCCCGTCGACGATCACATCATACGGCTCAAAGATCTCCAGGGCATTCTCGGAGTTGAGACTGGTCGGATAGGTGTCGACAGCGACGTTGGGATTGAGTGCTTCCATGTGTTCCTTCGCCGACTGTAATTTCGGTCTTCCGACATCCCTGGTGGTGTGCAGCACCTGTCGTTGGAGGTTTGATGCGTCGACGACGTCGAAGTCGACGATACCGATCCTCCCGATGCCGGCCGCGGCCAGGTAGAGGGCCAGGGGAGAGCCGAGTCCCCCGGCGCCGACGATCAGGACGCCGGCAGCTTTAAGCTTCTTCTGTCCTTCCAACCCGACTTCCGGTATAATCAGGTGCCGGCCATATCGCTTAATTTCCTCTCGAGTTAGTCGAATATTCTTCACCTGCCTCTCATCAAGCATCGTAACCATGATTTGAACTCCGTGACTTGTGGGAAAACTCCAATCAGAAAATCCCAAATTCCAAAAACCGGTCTCGTCCTGAAATTGGTAATTAGTTAATTGGTGACTCGTTAATTAACCATTCAATCCTCTTTTTGGAAGTTGTCTTTTGGATTTCTAACGTTAAACCTTCAACCTTCAACCTGCATTGGCGATTCCCTCCTGCAATAGACGGTATGATGCTGACTGTATCCTTCTCCGTGACCGGTGTTTGTTCCTGCTGGAGATATCGTATGTCGTCATCGTTCACGTAGACATTGACGTAGCTTCTCAGCGTTCCATCGCCGGAATAAAGATGTTGTTTGAGGACCGGGAACTGCGTGGTCAGCTCATTCAGTAATTCTCCTGCCGTAGTTCCGCTAAGGAACACGGAGCGTTCCTTGTTGGTGTACGGCCGGAGCGGTGTCGGGATTAAGACTTTTACTGCCATGGCGGGTTTCCTTTCAAGAAATAGTTCATTCACATAGGTCTCGGACTACACACCTCCTGCCCCCCTCCGCGCTCATTGAGCTTTGTGAGAGGGGAGTATAACGCGCTGCTCAAAAAACCAAGACTAAAGCATCCCCCCACTCCCCACTCCTGGCATCACCCTTCTCGCTTCGCGTTCATCAACGGCTATTTTCTCTTCACGAAACTCCCTCCGGTCATCATCTAAACTCCATGATGTAACATCCGCAGGCATTCCTTTCTTAACGGAAACGATTACGTACGACCACCAGGGCATGGCATGCTCGAGATCGAACTGCGAAGGCCTGGCCGGATGGTCCGGATGGGAGTGATAAAAGCCGAGGACCTCCAGACCAAGTCGCTCCGCCTCCTGTTCCGACCTTCGGTATTCTTCCGGAGTGATCAGAAATCGTCGCTCCCGGTTCTCCTCCTTGGCGTTCGGGATATCGAGGATCTCCCTAACGATCTTGCCACTTTCCCCCTCCTCACCGAAAAGCACACCGCAGCATTCTTCGGGATAGGTCGCCGAGGCGTGGGCTTTGATCTGGTTGAGTTGTGTGAGGGCGATCGTAATCATATTGGTAGCTGCATCGTCTTATTGGTTCCAAAATCGTTCGCTCAGGTATTTTGTGCCGTCATCCGCAAAGATTGTAACAATAACGCCTTGCTCAATCGACTGGGCAACCTGTATGCATGCCAGAAGCGTCGCAGCCGATGAGATGCCGAGGAGCAGCCCTTCCTCGCGTGCAAGCTTCCGGGCCATGGCAAACGCCTCGTCCGTGGACGCCTCCAGGGTCCGGTCGGCCAGCGAAGCGTCGTAGATTCCCGGCGTCAACGCCGAAGGAAGATGTTTCAGGCCTTCGAGACCATGCATGGGTGAATCGGGCTGAACGGCGATACATTCGATCTTCGGATTGTGCTCCTTCAGTCGCCTCGTCGCTCCGATGAACGTTCCCGTCGTTCCCAGGCCGGCAACGAAGTGTGTGATGCGACCCTGCGTTTGTGCGAGGATCTCAACCGCGGTCGTCCGATAATGTGCTTGCCAGTTGGCCGGATTGTTATATTGATCGGGATAAAAGTACCGTTCCGGATCCGATTCCACGATCTCTTTCACGATCCGCTGTGCGCCGTCTGTTCCTTCCAGGGAGTCCGTAAGAACGATCTCTGCACCATAGGCCCGGAGAATCTGTTTTCGTTCCTGGCTCGCATTCGCGGGCAAAGCAAGCTTGACCCGGTATCCCAACGTCGCTCCAAGCATCGCGTAGGCAATCCCCGTGTTTCCACTTGTGGCGTCGATGATCGTCTTTCCTTCGGTCAACCGGCCCGACTGTATTCCCTCCAGGATCATATTCAGAGCCGGTCGGTCCTTTACCGACCCCCCGGGATTGTGCCATTCCGCCTTACCGTAGATTTCCACCGAAGGGGGCACAAGATCCCGGATCGTCCTCTCGATTCTCAAGAGAGGAGTGTTGCCGACATGGGGGATCAGCGACGCAGGTGTACGAGGTGGAAGAACTGAAGAATCAATCATAGCATGTTAAGGAATTGAACTTGATGGAAGCGACTTTAGATACCAAAGGATCGTACCGGAATTCGGCACGATTCGAACGCGCGTACGTCAACAACAGCAGCGAGAGAAGAAGTGGAAACCGGGTGTTGAAGTCATGGACGCAGTACGCATATAGATATTAAAACTCTCTGTCGGTCTGATTAGTTTCGCGCGACGGTTTAACATAGTATTCTTGAATGGTTACAGGATAATGCAGGCGTCGTCTCAGTTCGCTTTCCGGTCGCTTCGCTTTACAAAACAAACCGGAGTCATTGCGAGCAATTTGCGCGAAGCAATCCATCCCGAGAAGGCGAAACTGGGCAAGGATGAAAGAGCGCTAGACTATTTGAGCACCCCCAGCTTTGCTAATTTCCTGCAAACCTTGCAAATCGACTTGTAGTTGCGATAAAAATCAATCGGATTCATCGTGCCGCACTTTCTGCAATGATGAGGGTCGCGGTACGTGCGTTTTCGTGTGTGCACGTTCCCCCACCGGCGTTGCCGCATGTAATGCTTCCAGCAAACTCCCAATGCCCTGGCAGTCTCCATGCACCGGTCAACGCGGCACCGTGGCTTCCTTACCACACATCCTCCACGGCTTGGGTTTCCTTCACGGTTCTTCCGTCGCCCTGGCGATGAAGAAGCCGGACCACCTCACCGATGAGAATAATTCCGGGACGACCGGATTCTCGATCAGAAATACGTTCAGCAATTGATCCTAAGGTTCCTTCGATGATCGACTCTTCCGGCCAGGTACCTGAAAAGACCACGGCAGCCGGAGTATCCGGGGACTTCCCGGCATTGCGAAGGCTCGTGGCGATGGTTCCTATGCTCCGGATCCCCATGTAAACCACGATCGTATCAATGCCCGCAATACTGTTCCAGTCGACCGACCGTTCCTTGTCGCCGCACTCGTGACCGGTGACGAAGACCACGCTTGATGACACGTGCCGGTAGGTGAGGGGGAGACCGATCGAGGCCGGCACGCCGGTTCCCGACGTTATGCCGGGCACCACCTCCACCTCGATGCCCACGTCTCTCAGAGCTTCAAGCTCTTCACCCCCTCTGCCGAACACAAAAGGATCACCCCCCTTCAAGCGAACGACAACGTTGCCTTGATTGGCACGGTCGATCAGGATCCGGTTGATCTCTTCCTGGCTCGCACTGTGGCAGCCTCCCCGTTTCCCGGCGAAGATCCGTTCCGCTGTGAGGGAAAGGTGATCGAGAAGGTCCAGGTTGATCAAGGCGTCGTACAGCACAACATCCGCCCGGTGCAGAAGCCGCAATCCTTTCACCGTGATCAAATCCGGATCGCCGGGTCCCGCTCCGACCAGATAGACCTTTCCCGGATGGTCGGTTTTGACTGTTTGGGGAAAGAAGGGAAATTCCTTATCATACAACTTCTTCAGGGAGTTTTGAACGATGAGCTCGAAATCCCTCTTGCGCTCTTCGTATTCTGCATGGCGCGAGTGGACTTCCCACCGGATTCCACCGAGGAACTCAAGCAGTTCAGGATAGCCGGACTCGAGGAGTTCTCCTATCCTGTCCCGTATCGTTTTACCAAGCGTCGGGCTTTTTCCATTTGTGGAGACGGCAACTTTCAAATCTCCCTTTTCAAAGACGGATGAGAGATAAAACGTGCACCGGTCCGGCACATCGGCGATGTTGACCGGGATGTTGCGTTGTCCCGCGTCCCGGAAGACCTCCTCCTGGACCGCTGGGTCATCCGTCGCACCGAACACAAGGATCTGTCCATCGACATCCTCGCTTTGGTAGCGCCTGTGCCGGAGGCGAATCGTTCCGGCTTCCGCAAAGCTGGAAAGTAGAGTCGTGACCTTCGGTGCGACTACGGTAATGGACGCATGAGATGCCAGCAGGCCTTTGACCTTTTGTTCAGCAACATTTCCGCCGCCGACGACGAGCACGGGCGAGCCGGCCAGCTTCAGGAACATGGGATACAGAGTATTCATGAGGGACCGTTCAGGTAGTTGTAAAGAGCAATGCCGTGCGCAACGAGCACCAGCAACGAAACGGCAATCATCACGAGGCTGTAAACAAACAGGTCGAGTTTATATCTATCACTGGTCAATTTCTTGAAGAGGCTTCGCATGGGCGTATGCTGTTCTTAATATCTGGATCACTTCCGGCCGTGAGAATTCCTCCGGGATAGGAAGGCCAAGCTGAAGGAGCTCCCGGACTTTCGTGCCGCTGAGGACCAAACGAGGTTTCGTGTCGTGGGGACATGTCCTTTCGGATGCCATGCCACCGCACGCCGTGCAATGAAACGTATGCTCGAATTTCAGGGGGGTTATCGCAAGCTCTTCCTTTGTATACTCATCGAAGATCTGCTGCGCGTCGTACGTGCCGTAGTACGATCCGACCCCGGCATGGTCTCGTCCGACGATGAAATGTGTGCAGCCGTAATTTTGCCGTATGATGGCGTGATGGATCGCCTCCTTCGGTCCGGCATAGCGCATCGCCGCAGGCATTGCAGAGAGGAGGACACGATTCGCGGGATAGTACTTTTCCAGGAGTGCTTTATAGCACTCCATGCGTACGTCGGCGGGAATGTCATCCGATTTCGTTTCGCCTACTAACGGATGGACCAGGAGACCGTCGACCAGTTCCAAGGCGACTTTCTGGATGTATTCATGAGCACGGTGGATCGGGTTCCGGGTTTGGAATGCGACGACGGTTTTCCAGCCTTGCTGGCGGAAATACTCCCTCGTTTTGGTAGGAGTAAGTTGGGAATGAGCAAGACCTGATCCGTTCTCCAGCCGAACGATGTCGATTGAACCGGCAAGGGCCACACCCCCCTCATCAAAAAGGTTCTTTACTCCCGGATGTTTGAGATCGGTCGTGCGCCATACACGCCGGGCGAGATCCTGTTTGTCCGGTTGAAAGATTTCCTCAAGGTGGAGAAGGGCGAGATTTTTCCCATCCCGGTCCCTGAGGAGAACCTCCTGTCCGACCGTGAGATGCTCGGCCTCTTCCCGATCCGTGAGCAGGAGGATGGGAATCGTCCAGGCAAGTCCATTGGTCAATCTCCCCGTATGGATGATGCTGGTGTATTCCTTTTCTGTGAGGAATCCCGTCAGGGGCGAATAACCCCCATTGGAGATCAATTTGATATCCGACCATTGACGCCGGTTCAGGGTGAGGGTGGGATACTTCTCGATCCGGTCAATGATTTCGTTCCGATAACCTTCCGGAAGAAACCTCTGAACAAGAAGCCCACCGTGGGGTTCGATTGTTGAAACATGCGATTGTAAAGACTCCTTCGGCTGTACCCCGGGGGGACGATATTCTTTTATACCAAGCGGCTGCTCACTGGAGAGTTTTCCCACCTTATGAAGCTGGGAGATGACCCCTTCTTCCTCCAGTTCAGGGAGGGAAGTTTCGACGATGGGGATCCATCGCAACAATTCAAGAGCCCGCAACACCTTCTGGACACTCACTTCGATCGATTCCGTGCCGGTTTCGACGATCACCTCCGGCGAGTCGGGGGATTCGTATGGATCGGATATTCCCGTGAAGTTGTGAATTTCACCCGCAAGCGCCTTCTTATACAGCCCCTTCACGTCCCGCTGGATGAGCACTTCCAACGGCGCACTGACAAACACCTCGAGGAACCGGGGGATCTGCTTTCGAACCTGCTCCCGGATCTCCCGGTAAGGTGAAATCGCCGCGGTGATGGCAACGGCGCCGTTGCGCGTCAACAAGCGTGCGACGTACCCGACGCGCACGATATTCGTATCGCGATCCTCTTTCGAGAAGCCGAGCCCCTTGCTGAGGTTCTGTCGTACCTCATCCCCGTCAAGAAGCTCGACTGCGGAAAGTCCTCGCCGGTGCAGGATGTCGACGAGCCGCTCCGCGATGGTCGATTTCCCGGCGCCGGAAAGTCCTGTGAACCAAACGGTAAAGCCTCTGTGCTGAGAGTCAATCACATCATCCTCCTTTGTTGATTGTTGAGCAAGTCCCTTCGGGACGGCCTATTTGTAGAAAGACAACACGAACATATCGAGAGCTCCATCGGAGCGACCTGTAAACGCTACATCAGGCCAAATGATTTTATGATCGTTCTTATGCTCAAGGCAACGATGAGCACACCGACAAGCGTCATCAGCGTTCGTACCTTTACCTTGCTGCAGAAGTAGGCTCCGAGTGGCGCTGCAAAGGCTCCCCCCATGATGAGACCGAGGATCACGTTCCAGCTCTCCAGACCGACGAAGACGGAAAAAATGCCTGTTGCTGTTGCCGCGACGATGAATTCGACGGCGTTCACCGTACCGATGGTGAACCGGGGAGAGCGGCCTGACCCGATGAGCGTGGAAGTCACCACGGGTCCCCAACCACCCCCCCCCGAGGCATCGACGAAGCCCCCAAACAAGGCAAGAAGCCTCAGGCGTTTGAAGGGTTTCGAAGCAAACGATTTTCTCATGGCTTTCGCGAGAATAACGATCCCCATCAAGAGGAGATAAGCCGACACGTATGGCTTGATCTGATCGCCGTCGATCGAAGTCAGGATATACGCGCCCGCTGCCGCACCGATCGCTCCGGGGAGGGCGAGGCGATAGAACAGGTCCTTTGTTACGTTTCCAAATTTCCAGTGGGAAAGACCCGATAGGCCCGAGGTGACAACCTCAGCGGCGTGGACGCTTGCGCTCGCGACCGCCGGCGAAACACCGACACTCATCAGAAAGGAGGTAGAACTCACACCGTACGCCATTCCCAAGGCGCCGTCGATCATTTGTGCCAAGAATCCAATGCCGACATAGGTGATGAACTCCCCATCGACGAACGTCAAGACCGAGCCGAGCACGTGATCGTAGAAAGGATCGGAGGCAAACATGCGAAACGTGAGGAAGAGCAACATACTCAGGATGGCAAGGCCCGTGAGAAAAAGGAAATACCACCGCAGTATCCTGCTGAACGGAATGACTGTTTCGTTTGACTGCATAGTCTTTTCTGCTCTTGGAAATCCCGTTGTGCGCAAACCTGAGAAGCATGATAGGCCCGACCTTTAGGTCGGGCGATATGAAAAAACTAAAACCCCCAGGGGCTTCAGCCCCTTACAAGCACAGGCATTTTTGAGATACGTTCTGATCTTTTTCTTTGTGTCTCTTGTGTTCTTTTGTGGCCGATTCGTTTTTGAGATAGGTTCTATCAAAACGAGAACCTCAACGGCTCGGCAGAGTTCGATTGTGAAGCCCGCATTCGGTTTTCTGAAAGCCACGCCACCGTCCGGCCCGCTCGTCTTCACCGGCGCTAACGGGAGTTGTGCAATGGATGCATCCTATGCTTGAATATCCTTTGTCGTACAAAGGGTTGTAGGGAAGGCGATGTTCTCGAATGTAGGACCAGACCTCTTCCCGCGACCACCCGAGGAGCGGGTTCACCTTCAGGA
The DNA here is from genome assembly GCA_016192345.1 of Ignavibacteriales bacterium. Lineage (GTDB taxonomy): Bacteria > Bacteroidota > Ignavibacteria > UBA10030 > UBA10030 > UBA6688. The sequence goes on from JACPUH010000065.1 coordinate 10,338, forward strand.
GTCCGTACCGCCCATCCCGTTCTATGACCTTTGCGTTCTTGCGCGCAGAGGACTGATCGCGCCGTATGCCGGTGATCCAGGCATCGAACGGACGAAGAGCCTCCTTCAAGGGATCCGTTTTTCTCAGGGTGCAGCAGAGGTCGGGATCCCGTTCCCACAGCCGGTCTCCATATTGCACGGCCTGCCTGTCCAGGCTGAGCGATGATGCAATCCGGACGAACCGAATACCGTACCGGTCTTGCAGCTTAATCCGAAGCTGATAGGTCTCCTGAAATAAGACATCCGTATCAAGATAAAGAATCGGAATCCGGTTGTTGATCTTCGTCAGCATGTCGATCAGGCACACCCCTTCAGCTCCGAAGCCCGTTGCCATGGTCACCTCCCCGGGATCGAACGTTTCATGGACCCACGTGAGAATCTCGAAGGGAGTCCGCTTCATGAGTTGGATGTGAAGTTCTTCTGTGTCATCATGCGGTGAAAGCATCGCGTATTCCTTGTTGCCCTGTGTCATACAGTAATTCTGTATTGAGAAGAAAACTCGAAATCTTCCCTATCAGTCTGTTGAGAAAGAAAAAACTCATCGGCCAAGGTGTCCCCGTTTTTTCAAAAGTTCTTTCTCTTCGTGTCCCTTAGTGACCTTCGTGGATAAATTAAACCCGTTTTTGCACCGTCTTGCTATACAGCGCATTCACCGGCCCCGGTCTTGGCCTTGAAGGCGTCCTGCTCTCCCAGGTCAACGAACAGGTCGTCCGTCACCCGCTCGGTATTCAATTCTGTGAGATCCTTCACGGCTTCGCGAATCGATCGTACGCCGGTCCGTTCCACGTACCTCCAGAAATTTTCATCCGCCAAACGGCCCGTGAGGAAGGTCTGGAGTATACGTGAGACAGCTTCCGGGGCTCTTCGGGCCGGGATCTTGCCGACGGTCTCGCCGAACGACTGCCTGCCGGAGTTGAATCCTCCCGCTATCATGAGGATGTAGGAGGGAATTTCCTTTCCATTGAAATGCTTGGTGGCGCCGTAGAATCCAAGGGAAGCGACATGATGCTGGCCGCAGGAGTTAGGGCATCCGCTGATCTTGATCCTGAGGTCCTTCGTGACTTCGGACCAATCGGGATTACGCTGAAACAATTGTGTGAGAGTTGTCCCGAGAGCCCGCGAATGGGTGATCCCGAGATTGCACGTATCGGCGCCGGGGCATGAGGTAACATTGGCGATGCTCTGCGCCCCCGGTTGGTGAAGTCCGACGTATCGCAACTCTTTATACAGAACGCCAAGATCGGACTGTCGAATCCACCGGAGAACGATGTCTTGTTGCGTCGTGGTGCGAACGAAGCCGTTGGAGAACCGTATGGCAAGATCGCTCAGGGCAAAGAGCTGGTCGGTGGTCATATCGCCAATCGTTGGATTGATGTAGACGACGTTGTAGTCTGCTTGCTTCTGGGGAACGACGTTTGTCTCGAGCCATCGTTGAAGTTCAGGATTGATGCTTGAAGGGGGAATTCCACCCGATTCAAGGGGGAGATAGCCATTTTCGGATGTCTCCTCAGGAAGCGTGAATTCCCGTCCGGAATTGAGGATGCATCCCCGCTCTTCGTTTACACGACGTCGAAATTCGTCGAGTCCTAATTTCCAAAGGACATATTTCATCCTCGCTTTATTTCGGTTCTGCCGTTCCCCGAGAGCGTTGAAGATGCTCAGGATAGCCTCGGCGGTTGGAACGAGCAGTTCAGCCGGAGTGAACTCCTCAAGCAGATCTGCAACACGCGGCTGAGAACCAAGTCCGCCCCCGACGTACGTCTTGAATCCTTCGAACCCGCTTCCTGACTCGACGGCTGCGACAAAGCCGATATCATGGATCCAGGGAATGATCCCGTCACTTTCATCGGAGCTACCCGAAAACGAAATCTTGAACTTCCGGGGCAACAACTGGTTGAGGGGATTCCGGAGCAGGTGCTTTGCAAGGAGTCTCGCATAAGGGGTAACGTCGAACAACTCATGGGAATCGACCCCGGCCAGTGGGGAGCCGACAATATTGCGGACCGTGTTGCCGCATGCCTCGCGGGTCGTGAGACCCACCTTCGCCAGTTCCTCCATCACGTGGGGTACGTCATCCAACTTGACCCAGTGGAGCTGGATGTCTTGACGTGTCGTAATGTGTGCGATGCCGTCTGCGAAGGTGCGGGCGATGTCGCCCAACTGCTTCAATTGAGTGGAGGAGAGGAGTCCGTAGGGGACCTTCACCCTGATCATGTTAAAACCCTGCTGGTCCGCCCGCTGTCCGTAGATACCCCGATGGAGTCGGAACCGTCTGAACTCTTCGTCAGGGAGTGCGCCGCTCTTGAGCCGCTCAATGGCGCTGCGCATTTCCTGGATATCGGTGGCAATCGACATTGGGTCATCGATGCCGATCAATTCTTCCTTCGCGTACAGGATCATGGTACCCCTCCTTCGTGAAGATTCGTGTAGATTCGTGGGTACAAAAACACTGAGTAGTTACGGCACAATAAAAAAGCCCTTCACCGGTATTTCGATGAAGGGCTTGGGAACAAATGAACTCAAGGTTGGACTACACTACGGACAACTCCCTTCATTGGAATACACCATCGCCATGGTGTTTGCACAACAACAAGCGCAAGGACACGGAAGCATCGGGATGGTATGAAGGGAAGAGAGTGTCATTTCAATTACGATCAATATAATCAATTCCAACGTGAAATCAAGTTGGGGCCAGGGTTGCCTTTCTAAATTGACAAAGGAATGAATGAAGTGTGGTTCGATGGGGCGCCCGGAGCTTCGATCGTTTCAGCGAAGCTTATCCTTTGCCGGCCACAGCCGATGAAATACTGTCCGCCGGCACTCTCCTGTCGAGAACCTCTCTCACCGTTTCGAGGAGCGTCCTCGGGTCATAGGGCTTCTGAATAAACTCCATGATCCCTTTTTCGCTCAGGTCGGTACGAACGGAAGGCTCAAGGAATCCGCTTGCAATGATCACCCGAGCATTCGGATCCAGTTCTTTGACCTTCAGAAAAGCCTCCGCTCCCCCCATCTTCGGCAGGCCAAGGTCAGAGATGATGCAATCGACCTCATCTCCCCGGGCCTGAAAGAGCTCAACTGCTTCGAGGCCGTTTCTTGCCTGGAGTACTTTGAACCCTTGCTTTTCAAGCAAAGCAGCGACCATGGAGATCATCGCCTCCTCGTCCTCCACCACAAGGATGGTTTCGGATCCCGTCGGCAGTGCCCTCTGGCCATCGCCCGTCGCAACCTGAGCCTCCGCGGACAAATGAAACAGGGGAAAATAGAGATGAAACGATGTTCCCCGCCCCACCTCGCTCTCGACCTCGATGAACCCCTTGTGGGTCTGGACCACTCCGTACACAACGGCCAGTCCCAACCCCGTTCCCTGCCCGAGCGCCTTGGTTGTGAAGAACGGTTCGAAGATCCTCTGCTTTGTTTTCTCGTCCATTCCTTCTCCCGTATCCGTCACGCGTATCCTGACATACTCTTGGTCACCCGCATGCGGGAAGTGGGAGGCGATTTCGCCGGCAGTGGCCACGGTTGTTTCAATGAGAAGAGTTCCCCTGTTTGCCATCGCGTCCCTCGCGTTCACGGACAAGTTGAGGAGCGATTGGACAAGTTGCGTGGAATCGATCGAAATGAGTGGCGCTCTCGGATCAAGGAGGAGACTGATCTCGATTGTTTTCGGGAACGTGTCCTGGAGCATCCTGCTCATTTCCTTTATGGTATCATTGACACGAACCGGGGTAAGGGACACATCTGTTTTCCGCGCGATGGTCAATATTTGGCGAACCAGGTCGGCACCCCGTTTTACCGCTTTCGTGATGGCGCCTGCGCTCGCCGATATCTGGGCCGGATCATGTTCGACGCGGTCGAGAAGCGAGGTGTACCCGAGGATAATGCCGAGGATGTTGTTGAAATCATGGGCGATGCCGCCGGCAAGAGTCCCGATGCTTTCCATCTTCTGAGTCTGGCGAAGTTGCTCATCTAATTTTTTTCTTGCGGTAATGTCGCGCGCAACTCCCAGGACGCCCACTAATATCCCCGCTTGGAGCTGAGGTGTCATGGTGAATTCCGTGACCAGGTACTCTCCCGAATGGGTCCGCATGCGGAACTCGGACGTCCCCGCTGCGCGGCTCTGGAGAACCCGGTGGAAGAGCTCAATCGACCGTGAGAGATCTTCAGGGTGAAAGAGATCGGTGAAACTCTTCCCGATCCACTCTTCCCGGTTCCATTCCGTCAAAAGTCCGAACGCTTGGTTCAGGCTCGTAATGAACGCCTTCGGTGAAATGGTCAGGATGATATCCTTGGCGCTCTCGACAAGGCTCCGGTATCGCTCTTCGGATTGTTTGAACTCTTCTTCGGTCTTCTTTCGTTGAGAGATATCTCCATAGATGCCGTAGATGCCGACCTGTTTGCCGCCGACGAAGATCGGGTACCGGGTGATGGAAACATTCACGGATGATCCATCCTTTCGCTGCCAGACTGTCTCCCATTCACTGACCTTCTCGTGGACCGAAGTCTTGGAGAGATACTGGGCTTCGTCGATACGGGAGTCCGGGACGATCATGTCGTTCAGGAAACAACCCTGGATCTCTTCCAACGAATACTGGAAGATCTTGGTGAACGATTCATTGATATCGATGACGCGGTCATCGACATCGAGCAGGACGATTCCTTCCGGCGATTGCTCGAAGAGTTGTTGGAAATAAGAAGTCTGGAGCCTGAGAGCTTCCTGTGTCAATTTCCTTTCCGTGATATCGGAGACGACGCCATCGAGCCGAATGACCCGCCCCTCGGCATCCTGGGTGGGTTTGACCCTTGCCTCCACCCACCGGACGCTCCCATTGCGATGAATAACCCGATGTTCGTCATGGGTCGCCTCCCCCGCGAAGAGCCTCGCGTTATTCGCGTCGATCAAGATCCTGTCCTGCGGATGGACAACCTCCCGCCAGAGCATGGGGTTCTCAAAGAATCGTTCCGGGGGATACCCATAGACCTTTTCGCAGGCAGGGGAGATCTGGAGAAGCTTCTGATGAATCGTGTCCGCCGAGAAAAATACTTCATCGACGTTCTCGAACAGTGTTTGTAATTGGCCTGTGGTGGCCCTGAGTCTTTCTTCGGCCTCTCTCTGCCTGGTGATATCGCGGGCGATCACGTGGAAGCCGACGATCGTATCCATCTTGAGAATAATATTCGCGTTCTGGGCGTACCAACGGACCTCCCCCGACTTCGTTTGGAACGCATACTCCACATACGATTGCGATTGCCTTTTCAGGTATTGGCGGATGTAGGTCTTCGAGACCCTCGGGCGGTGTTCCGGCAGGATAAGGTCGAAGCAATTCATCTTACGCAGTTCTTCAAGCGGGTATCCCGAGGATTTTACGGCCGCCGCGTTGGCGTAGGTAAAGACCCCTTTCGGGTTGACAGAAAATATAAGGTCGGAAGCGTTCTCCACAAACTGCCGATACCTGGCTTCCGACTCACGGTATGCCTCTTCGGCCTTGATCCGCTCCAATGCCGCGCCGCATTGGTCCGCGAGCAGTTGGAGAGTTTCGAGATCATCGTTCCTGTACGCCTTAGATGTGTAGCTTTGCATCGACAAAATACCTATCACCTGTGAACCGTTCCGGATCGGCACGGTCATAATGGAGGCGGAGGGTCTGGTGACGTCCCCGAACGGAACGGCATCCTCCGGAAAGGTTTCCACATCATCCCTCAGGATCAGCTCGCCGCCCTGATGGATAATTCTCGCCATCCGCTGTGAGGGGGGCCTGTTGGAGTATGACGGGGGCACCATGATACGACGACCGTCGATACGATCCATGGCAAGAACGGGTTGGACAATGTCCTGTTGAGGAACGTAAAGGTCCAGAGTGCAGGCATCCCAGGAAAAGAGCTCATCGAAGATATCCACAATAATCTTTGCGGCGACGCGGGCATCGGTTGCGGAGTTCAGCCTGAGTGTCAGGGAGGAGAAGACGGCTTTTCGCCCCTCCAATTGCTTCTGTTTGGTGATGTCGAACAGCACACCACAGAGCTTTATCACCCGGCCCTTTTCCACGATGACCGTCGAAACGTCGCGAACCCAAACAACGCGCCGGTCGGCCGCGAATACTCTGAACTCAATGGCGTGGTTCTTTTTTTCCCGCAACGCTAGAGAGCAGGAAGCGAGCACCTGTTCCACATCCGTCGGGTGAATGAGTTTATCCCATGTCATCTCGCGCAGCCACTGCTCTTCGGTAAAGCCGAGGAGATCGCAGCACTTTTTGCTCACGAACATAAATCGAAGGGTCTCGGGGTCGGCTTCCCACACGATGCCGTCCAGCGAATCAACAAGGTTTGCATATTGATGGTCAAGGTGAGGGAGAAGAGACCGGACGCTGCGATAAATCCCGAAGAGGATCCCGATGAGCCCTGCGGGCAGACCGAGATAGCCGCTGATCAAACCGATTGCGGGGAGAATCGATTCAGCCCACTGCTTTGAAAGAAGAGGGCTATGAAAGAGGGATCCAATAAACACGTTGAGCATGATCAAGCTAAAACCGATCCCGACGAGCCGCAACCCCTTGATCCGCCTTCCGGCAAGCCGCCGGATGAGGACCAGAAAGATGAGCGCGGAGACGACCAATAGAATGATCCTTATGAGAGAGAGTGTCTGCATGAGAACCCTTGACGCAAAATGGTTTAGTGGGGAGGAGGGAAGACGCGCGTGAATAACGTCGCCTTTGGTCCTCTACTTGCCTCACCTATCGTGCCATTATTTTCCTTTGCAAACGTCCAAAAATGCAGCATTTTCTGACTATAAATTCCGTGTTTTGTAGAAAATACAAGGAACATTTTGAGACTGGTACAAACCTATAGAGATGTCAGCCGGGCATTTGGCAGATGGATGGTTCGAGCCGGCTCTATGATTTGAACAATGGGAAAGAGGAACCGGGGGTCAGCTTAAAAAGCAGGTTGAGGAAGAACTTCATGCGTTTTCCGGCGGGGGTTTCGGGAGTGAGAAGAAGAACGTTGCCCCTTCGCCTTCTTTTGATTCCGCCCACGTCTTGCCCCCATGCCGGGCAATGATGCGCCGGACATTCGCAAGGCCGACACCCGTGCCGCTGAACTCCGACTCGGCATGCAATCTCTGGAAAACTTCAAAGAGCCTGTGTGCATACTTCATGTCAAAACCGACTCCGTTATCGCGCACAAAGAAGGTTGTTTCGTTCTCTGGCCCGTCATGAGAGCCCACCTCTATCGTGGCCTGCATCCGCGGTCGCGTGTACTTGACTGCGTTCCCAAGGAGGTTCTGAAGAACCTCGTACAGCAAGGAACGATCACCATCCACTGACGGGAGAGGGGAGATGTTCCAAATGACCTCGCGTCCCCCGGTTTCCGTACCCAGATCCCTTCTCGCCTCCCGGACCAGCCGATCCATATCCACATGCTCCCTCCGCATCTCGGCATAACTTAACCGCGAAAAAGCCAGGAGACCATCGATCATCGTCATCATCCTTCTGCAACTGTCTTGTATGATCGACACGTATCCGCGTGCCTTACCCTCTGGTTGGAGTTGGGGGTCACGCAGGAGAAGTTCGGTAAAACCCAGAATGTGGCGCACCGGTGTCCGCAAATCATGAGAGATCGAATATCCGAACGCCTCCAATTCCTTGTTGAGCCGTTTCAACTCGTCCTGGACTTTCACCAGCGCCTGGTTTTTCTGAACGGCGGTTTCGTACGTGGAAAAGAGGAGATCGAGAATCTGGAGGCGATCGGATGTAATTAAATGCCTTTGCCCGGCGAAAAAAATGTCCACTCCCAACTGCGACTTCTCATGCCGGCGTAATTCGCGGTTCACCAAAATATATTCGATGCGGTTGAGCAATTCCTCATTGCTGTACGGTTTGACAATGAAATTATCCGCGGCGCAAAGAAGGCCGCGGATGATATCCGCCGGGTCGGAAAGGGAGGTAAGCAACATGACCGGAATATCTTTCAGCTGCGGATCTGATTTAACGGACCGGCATAGTTCGTAGCCGTCCATTTCGGGCATCATGATATCGCTGATAATAAGGGTCGGTTTCTCTTCATGAACGGCTCGCAGGGCTTCCTTTCCGTTCCCGGCTGTGACAACGACGTACCCATGGGCAAGAAGCAAATGCTTGAGCTGTTCGGCTTGCGTCGGGCTATCCTCGGCGATGAGGATCTTCCCCTTTTGGTTTGGGTGCGGTAGCGAGGGCTTCATCATTTCCCTTTCGAGACACGGTGGTGGAGCAGTACCAATGCATCGGAGATTTTCTCAGGGGGCAATATATGGGTCGCAGCACCCAGCCGAATCGCTTCTCCGGGCATCCCATGGACAATGGAAGACTCTTTGTCCTGCACAAACGTCACGGCCCCCGCATCGCTCATCAACTTCAATTCCGCAGCGCCGTCGGTGCCCATCCCTGTGAGGAGGATCCCGATCGCCTTCGGCCCGAATGCTTCTGCCGCCGAGCGAAAGAGGGGCGCGACCGAAGGCCGGAGGCCATTTTCCGGTTCATCCTTTCGAAGGACGATGCGAAGATCGCTCCGGACGAGAGTGTGATAACCATCGGGCGCAATGTACACATGCCCCGGCTCCATCCATTCCCCGTTCCCGGGAACCCGTACGGGGAGGGGCGTGGTTTGTCCAAGCCAATCCGCGAATCCGCGGACGAATCCTTCCGCCATGTGCTGGACAACGACAAGAGGCACCGGGAATCCCCTCGGCAACCGGGAGAGGATCGTCTGAAGGGCGATCGGTCCACCTGTGGAGGCCCCGAGAGCGACAAGCTGGATTATCTCGCTTGTTCCCGACGGTTTCGGTGGCGGTTGTTCGACGGCACCGGCAGGTCTTGGCCGGGTGCGCCAGCGCCTGACCACTTTGACCTCAGACATGAGCTTGACCGTCCGGACCAATTCACGGGCCGAGGTCTCATGATCGGGATGAGCGACGCCGGACGGACGGCGAACCACCGCCAGAGCACCCGACTCGAGCGCATGAAATGTCGTTGCAAGCTCTTCCCCGGTCGAGCTCCCGCTCACGATCACGATGGGGACGGGATTCATCTCCATGATCCTCCGCGTGGCGTCGAATCCATTGAGCTTCGGCATATGGATGTCCATCGTCACGACATCCGGCCGTTTGGCCTGGACCGCCTCCACGGCTTCTTCGCCGTTGTGCGCAACACCGACCACGGTGATCTCGGGATCGGAGCCGAGAATGTGGACTAGGAACTGACGGACCACCGGAGAATCTTCAACAATAAGAACATTAATCATGGCGTTTGGAATTTCATATCAACCTCTTCACGACTTCCAGTAAATTGCTCTGGTCAAAACTGCTTTTCACAATATAGGCGTTTGCCCCGACATCGACGCCGCGCTCACGGTCTTCCCGAGACTCGAGTGCTGTGACCAACACGACCGGGAGATCGGTCAACCGTTTATCCGCCCGGATTCCGGCCGTAAGATCAAAACCGTTCATTCTCGGCATATCCACGTCGGAGACGACGATATCGAATTCCCCCGTGCGAAGCTTGGTCAGGGCGTCGATACCATCCACTGCCGTCGTCACCGAATACCCGGCGGATTCCATGATACTGCCGAGAAGAGTTCGGGCTGTGATAGAGTCTTCAACGACGAGCACGGATTGTCGCGGGACGGTTTCTCCCCCTTCCCGACTGGCCGGCTGTGGGTGCTCTCCTGCCGAGAAACGGAGAGCGGACTTGACGAGGTCTGTAACGTTGAGGATCGGAACGACCCTTCCCGAGCCGAGGATCGTTGCCCCGGCGATGTTCCGGACGCGCGCAAGCTGTGGGCCGAGAGTCTTGACAAGCACTTCCTGTTCCTGCATAACAGTATCGACCATAAAAGCGATACGCCGATTCACCGTGTTGAGTAAAAAAGCCTGAAGGGATCCAGTTGAATCGCGGTCATGGGATCGTTCCCGCAGTCCGAGGACGTCGCCGAGCCGAACCAGGGAAACGACCTCGCCGTTGAGCGAAAGAGTCTCCCTGTTCTCGACGGTCCGCACATCCTCCTTGCGAAATCCGATGACGCGCTCGATGTTGGCTGCTGGAACAATGAAAAGGTGCTCGTCGAGTCGGACGAGGATGCCCCGGAACGTTGCGAGCGTAAGGGGAAGGATAAGGTGAAATGTTGTCCCACGCATGGGAAGTGATTCGACGGAAACCTGACCACCGAGGTTCTCGATCCGTTCCCGTACAATGGCAAGTCCAAGCCCTCTCCCCGAAAGGTCCGTGATCATGGGACTGGTGGACACGCCGGACTGAAAGATGAAGGACAGGGCCTCTTCATCAGACAACGCGGAAGCCTGGCTTTCGGCAAGGATTCCCTGTTTTGCGACCGCCATGCGTATCAGCTTCGGATCGATCCCGGCTCCGTCGTCGGAAATGCCGACTTCGATCTTGTTCCCATTCTTGTGAGAAACCGAAACGGTCACGGTCCCACGCGCAGGCTTTCCTTTCCGTTCCCGTTCCCCCGCTGGTTCAATACCATGATCGACGCAATTCCTCATCAGGTGGATGAGGGGATCTTTCATGGCTTCCAGGATGCGTCTGTCAATCTCAATGCCTGTCCCCTGCATGCGAAGATCAATATCCTTGCGTTGGTCACGGGCAAGGTCGCGAACCAGCCGGGGGAAGGTCTCCAGCAACGAAGAGAACGGAAACATAATCGCCTTCTTTGCGTCGTCAAGGAGGTTTTCCACCATGAACGTAAGAGACCGCTGATCGCGGAGGGACGTTTTAGTTGCGGCTGCAAGACGGTGCTCGAAGTCCCCTAAGAACGGGGAACTCGACTCCATGAACTCGAGAAATCCTCGTGGGTCGCGACCCTGCCGAGGGGAACCGCCGTTTTTTTCCGCCGTGCGCCGGAGTGCCCGCACATCGTCGTAAACCTTCCGCCATGTTTTCTTCCACACTGCAAAATCTTGCGCCATGGTCTGAAGATCGGCAGTGCGCTGGGCGGCCGAAAGCTTCGTTGAAACCAATTCTTCGGCCTGGAGCATCAGGGAATCAAGTTTCGTCACGGCAATTCTGACGGTCTCGCTGTGCAGGCTGGCCTCTCCGCCCGTTCCCGGTATCGATTGTGGAACCGGCGGGGAAGCGGCATCTGCAGATTGGAGACTCGATCCCGCTGAAGGAGCTACCCCCCCCGCAAGAAACCTTTCAAGTTCAGCGGTAAGGGCATCGGCGATCCCCCGTTCCCCGGGGGATGAAGCGGACGTGATGTCGGAAAGAAGATGCTCGAGTTGGCCTACGGCGCGATGAAGTAGATCCAGGACATCCGGTGTGATACGCGTGTGACCCTTCTTGAGGGAGGCAAAAATGTTTTCGAACGATCGGCAAATCCGTTCGATGTCATGATTGCTCACGGCGCCTGCGGCACCTTTCAAGCTATGCACCTGTCGAAAGAGGGACTCAACGATGTCTCCCTGTTCTGTCGGATCGGCGTTTTTTTCCAGCCGAAGCAGTCCGTCGATCACGCTTCGTACCCGCTCCAGCGATTCGACCTGAAACGTTGCAAGAAGCTTTTTCTGAAAATCGTCATTTTGTTTCATGGCGGCGTTTCTCTGCCTGGGCTCATGGATTCTCGTTCGAACGCGGTGGCCGCCCGATAAGCAATTCAAACCGGCGACCGATTTCGTGAAGATTCTGGGCGGCTGTTTCAGCCTGCCTGGTGCTGGCGACGTTCTGGGTGCTCGCCTGCTTGATGTTCTCCATCGCCAGCGCCACCTGGTCCATCCCCACCAACTGCTGCTGGCTCGACGCCGCAATCTGCGTCGCCGCCTGTGCCGCCTCCGTGATGCTCTCCGTCAGTATCCGGATCGATTCACCGGCCTCCCGTGATTGCTTCACCCCCGCCTCCACCGCTTTCGTCCCCTGCTCCGTCGCCATCACCGCCGCACCC
>JACPUH010000076.1 GCA_016192345.1 Ignavibacteriales bacterium
CATCCCGAAAACGAGCGCCGGGGATGGAGAAGGGTCTTTGAAGTTCCTTCCCCGTCAGGGAGGTCGGGGCGTTTCGCCGTCGAACATCATTTTCATTCAACGGATGATTATATCCGTGCTTTTCAATCCGGAGGGTTCGTTCTCGAAAAGCGCCTCGAGCCCGTCATCGACGAATTCATGAAATCCGCCTTCGAAAACGCATCCATGGCGAAGGTCTTCGATGAGCATCGCGGCTCTCCCCTTGTGCTTGTCCTCGGATTCCGGAAACCATGAGAACCTCCTTCCTCCTTTCCAACGCCCGTGTGTTTCTCGATGGGCGCTTTGAATCGTGTTCGCTCAGGATCGTCGGTTCCAGGGTTCAGGAGATCGGTCCTTCCCTGTGTCCGAATGGGAACGATATCCTTCTTCCACTCGAGGGGGCTTGCATCGTACCGGGGCTCATCAATTCCCATGATCATCTTGAGCTGAACCTTTTTTCGCGGCTCGGCGATCCACCCTATTCAAATTACGTCGAATGGGGAAACGACATCCGGGCGCGACACAAGGAGCAGATCCGGCATGTCATGCGGGTCTCACTACGGCTCCGGTTGCTTTGGGGTGCCTATAAAAACATTCTTTCGGGTGTGACTACCGTTGTTCATCACAACCCGTACTACCTTTACTTTTATTTTGGATTTCCAATTGCAGTGTACAGGAACTATTCGTGGATCCATTCCCTTTCCTTCGATCCGAGACTTCAAAAGAAATTGAAAAGCGGTGGGAGAAAAGTCCGGATCATCCATCTTGCCGAAGGCGTAGATTCTCTGGCGCGTGGTGAGCTTGCGAGGCTCCAAGAGTTGGGGGGCTTGCAGAGCAATACAGTCCTGGTGCATGGGGTCGGACTTTCTCCCGATGATTGTCTACAAATAGAAAGGTCAGGGGCAGGGCTCGTCTGGTGTCCCGGTTCGAACATGTTTCTGTTCAACCGGACGGCACCTATCGCATCGATGCCTGCATCCATTCCTGTTGCGCTGGGAACAGATTCAACGCTGACGGGACACACGAGTCTGTTCGATGAATTGCGCGAGGCGCGGAGACTAACCCATCGAGACGCGGACCGGTTATTGGGGATGGTCACGTCAATTCCGGCCCGCATGTTTGGGATGGCTTCCGGGAAGATTACGGAAGGGGCGACGGCAGACTTACTCGTCTTTGATCAGGAAAGCGGCGAGCCTTTTTCCGACTTCCTGAACCTGGATGCAGGCAAGATTAAGGTTCTCTTCAAAGCCGGTCTCCCCCTGTTAGGCGAGGAGGGCCTGAAGCCGCTCCTTACCGGTCATGGAAGGAGAGCGTATGAGCGCATCGCTGTCGGTGGAAGAAGAAAGTTCATCGCCTCCCCGTTCGGGAGTATGGCGAGACGGATCAAAGCCATCCTGCCGTCGTTTAATTTTAACGGACTTCCCCTCAAACTGGAAGAAAATTGAAGGTTTCAAGCGGCCTGCTCAACCGTTTGAAAAAACTTCTTGACAACTCCTCATGGATAGGTTATATTAAAACCAAGTTTACTTAAGTAAAGTATCGACCTTATGACCAACTTCACATTTTCCATGCGTCCCTGTCCGTGTTGTTGCATGCCACGCGAAGGGCGCTTGGGTCTGGACCAGACAAGGAGTCGGTAACGCCAAAGCCCTTCGACGACGTCGACGGGCTGACTGCATTTCGAAACTACGACATACGAATCTCTTATCGAGAACGGTCGAGGGAAACAGGCCCGATGACGCCGTAGCAACCGGTCCACAAGACGCCAGGTGCTAACTCCTGCCCTACCTCACAGCGATGTGAGCAAGACCCCGGATTTTTCGGGGCGGGGAAAGATGAGAGAAGACGGATTTTTCACAAAAACCTCTTCTGACTCTTTCTCCCTTACGGAAAATAAAGTCAAAAGAGGTTTTTGCATGTACCACGATCACGCATGAAGGAGAACAGACAATGTCAGCTACCATTATAACCACCCACAGCACGCTTGATGCGCGTGATACGTTTTGCCCCCTCCCCGTGATCAGGGCGCAGAAAGCGATCCAGGAGGTTCCGATCGGTGGAATCCTTGAGGTCCTCGCGACGGATGACGGGTCGGTGGGAGATATACCGGCATGGGCGAAGAATGTGGGGCATGAATTCCTGAACTATTCCCAGGACCGGAGCGTGCACCGATTCCTCATTAAACGATTGCAGTAACCGAAAGAAACTTCATGGAAACTCATGAGATCATCCTCGATCCTGCCCTGGAGGCAGTGATCGAGCAGCGGGTGCAGGAGATCCTTGCAAGAAAGTCAGCCCGAAAGAAGAAACGACTTGCGCTTGTCGCTTCCAAAGGGACTCTCGATATGGCTTATCCTCCCCTCATCCTTGCGACAACGGCAGCGTCGATGGGTTGGGAGGTCGGGATCTTCTGCACCTTCTACGGCCTGGACATCCTGAACAAGAAGAAGATCAGGTCCTTCAAGGTCGCCCCACTCGGGAATCCCGCCATGCCGGTGCCCGTTCCCAATATCATCGGTGCACTGCCGGGCATGACGGCCGTGGCGACGGCCATGATGAAGAACTGGATGTCCCGGGCGAAAATACCTCCCCTGTACGAACTCCTCGCCATTGCGCAAGAGAGCAAGGTAAAGCTATTTGCCTGCACCACGACCATGGGAGTGATGGGGGTGAAAAAAACCGACATCATCGATGGAGCTGAATTTGCCGGAGCGGCGTCCTTTCTGGATTACGCCTCTGAAGCGGAAGTGACACTGTTTGTTTAGAACCTATCTCAAAAACGAATTAGCCGCAAAAGATCACAAAAAGCACAGCCGAAGGCTTATGACAACAGTTGCGCCAGCAACTGTCAAAATAGTCGCACGCTGCGCGTGCATTCGTAATGGGCCTCCGGCTCCTTGTGGCTCACAACAACAAAAATGAGGTTTTTGAGATGGCTTCGAGTGGCTCAAGAATAATTGCCACGAAGACACAGAGTCACGAAGAATAATATCAAAATCGAAGTTCTCTCTTAAAAGGAATCGTATGGAACCTGTTTTTAGGGCATGGTATGAACGCAAAATGCTGGCAACGCCCGCGCTGATCGAGGAGGCCAAGGTGGTGGAGAACATTCTGCGGACCATCAAAACGATCGCTATCGTGGGAATTTCGAAAAATGAGCACAAAGACAGCCATTACGTCGGAAGGTATCTTCAGCGTGCAGGGTATACGATCGTTCCGGTCAACCCTACGGCTTCCACGATCCTCGGAGAGCGGTGTTATCCCGATCTGGAGAGCATCCCCTTCCCCGTCGATGTTGTCGATATTTTCCGAAAGCCGGAAGAGGCGGTGGTCGTGGTCGGGCAGGCGCTTCTCCTGCGCCCCAAGGTCGTCTGGCTTCAACTTGGTGTCGGAACACATGAGGAGGCGGTCCGAAAGGCCGAGGCTGCAGGATGTCTCCTGATCCAGAATCGTTGTATGAAGATCGATCATCAATTCCTCATCAGAACGTCTTTGAGTCATTCAACCAACAACCATACTTCCAAGGGAGAGAGCCATGAGCAGCAACGGGAAAACACGTCACTATCGGTTTGAAACACAGCAACTGCACGCGGGGCAGAAACCCGATCCGGCCACCAATGCGCGGGCGGTCCCGATCTACCAAACCACCTCCTACGTCTTCAATGACGCCGAACATGCTGCGACGTTGTTCGCACTGAAGGATTTCGGGAACATCTACACACGAATCATGAACCCGACGTCGGCGGTTTTCGAAGAGCGGATCGCGGCCCTGGAGGGAGGCGCGGCTGCGTTGGCAACCGCGTCCGGACAGGCGGCTCAATTCATTGCCATCACGACGATTGCTCAGGCGGGGGAAAACATCGTTTCAACAAGCCTTCTCTACGGGGGAACCTACAATCAGTTTAAGGTGACCCTGCCCCGGCTCGGCATCCACGTGAAGTTCGTGGAGGGGGACGATCCTGAGGAATTCCGCAAGCTGATCGACGCAAACACCAAGGCACTCTACGTCGAGACGATTGGAAATCCCCGATTGAATATTCCCGACCTCGAGGCAATTGCCAAGGTCGCTCACGAGAATGGTATACCCCTCATTGTGGACAACACCTTCGGCGCAGGCGGATTCCTCAGCAGGCCGATTGAGCATGGTGCCGACATTGTTGTCCATTCCGCCACAAAATGGATCGGCGGGCATGGGACCTCCATCGGGGGCGTGATCGTCGATGCCGGAACCTTCAATTGGGGAAACGGGAAATTCCCCATCTTTACAGAACCGAGTCCCGGATACCATGGACTGAATTTCTGGGAGGTGTTTGGCAGTGGAGGGCCGTTCGGCAATATTGCGTTTATCATCCGGGCCCGCGTGGAGCAGTTGCGTGATCTCGGAGCGTCACAGAGTCCATTCAATTCGTTCCTCTTCCTGCAGGGTCTTGAGACTCTTTCCTTACGGGTTCAACGGCATTGCGACAATGCACTCCAGTTCGCACGTTGGCTTCAGAAGCACCCGCAGGTCAGCTGGGTTTGGTATCCGGGGCTGGAGAACCATCCGTATCACGCGGCGGCCAAAAAATATTTGAAGAACGGCTTCGGCGGTATTGTGGTCTTTGGAGTGAAAGGCGGACTTGCCGCAGGCCGCGCCCTGATCGATAAGCTGGAGCTCGCAAGTTTGCTCGCCAACGTGGGGGATGCAAAGACCCTTGTCATTCACCCCGCCTCGACCACCCATCAGCAACTGAGCGAGAAGGAACAAAAGGAATCCGGTGTCACGCCGGATATGGTCCGCGTCTCCGTTGGAATCGAACATATCGATGATATCATCGAGGACTTTGATACGGCGCTGCAGGCGATTGCCGAACGTGTCACCGCTTAGGAGAACGCATGGTAGAAACAGCACAACAACGACGGAATACATTGGCCGAACACCCCTCACCGACGAAGGCAAAAACAGTGAGGGTGTTCACCCATGAGAAGCCACTCAGGCTCGAGCTTGGAGACATCCTCTCCCCTGTTGATGTCGCGTACGAGACCTACGGAACCCTGAATTCCGATGGGACCAATGCCATTCTTGTCTGTCACGCACTAACGGGAAATGCCCATGCCGCCAACCTCGCACCACACCAGAATGGCCAACCAGGATGGTGGGATGGAGTGATTGGTCCTGGTAAAGGGTTTGATACGGACCGGTATTTTGTCATAAGTTCGAATTTTCTCGGGAGCTGTTATGGCACGACGGGACCCGCGAGCATCAATCCTTCCACAGGGAAACCCTATCAGGCCGATTTTCCTCAAATGACGATTCGGGATATGGTGCGCGTTCAACATGAACTCGTGGGCGCGCTTGGCGTCAAACGGCTTGTGACGGTTGCCGGCGGTTCGTTGGGAGGCATGCAGGTTCTGGAATGGGGATTGCTGTACCCCGAGATCGTCGACTCCCTCCTCCCCATTGCGACAGCCGCGAGGCATTCTCCCTGGTGCATTGCTTTGAATGAAGCAGCGCGACTCGCGATCCAGAACGACCCCGCCTGGAACGATGGGCACTACTCCGATCAGCCCGCGCAAGGTCTTGCCCTGGCCAGAATGGTGGCCATGATCTCTTACCGGAGCGCAGAATCCCTCAACGCAAAATTTGGGAGGGCTCTTCAACAGGAACACTCGGGAAATGAGTATCGTGATCTATTTGCCCGAGGGCGGGACCTTTTCCAGGTGGAAAGTTATCTCCGGTATCAAGGGAAGAAGCTTGTTGACCGATTCGATGCCAATTCCTATCTCGCGATCACCCGGGCGATGGACCTCCATGATGTCTCTTTAGGCTATGGAAGCGTTGCCACGGCGCTTGGAAGGATCTCGGCCAAGGCCCTGAGCATCGGCATTGACTCTGATGTTCTGTACCCGGTCGAAGAACAAAAGGAACTTGCGGGGCTGATCCCCCACGCCCGTTATGCTGAGATTCATTCCCCCCATGGGCATGACGCCTTCCTGATAGAGTTTGAAGCGATGAACAAACTGATAAGGGATTTCCTTCCATAATCCGGGTTCGTGGATCCCTAACATGAAACAAGCCTCATGATGCTTCCTCCGGTTAAGGTCCGGAATTCTCCCCTGAGGATGTCTGTTCGTTTGACCATCGGGTAGTCCACTCCCCTTCGTTGCATCTCACTCCATTCTTGCCTATATTTTTGCCGAATATTTCGCATTCATGTGGGAAGAAAACGAGCGGACGAATCCCAGTTCCTTACGATTGAACGATACCAGCACCTCCGGGCATGAAGGCTCAGTACCTTGAACTTGTTGAAGCCGCGCGTCGAGCCAAACGACGTGCCTTTGCCCCCTATTCTCACTTCCATGTCGGCGCCGCCCTTCTTTCAAGCAACGGACGGATTTATTCCGGATGCAACGTCGAGATCAGCACGTACGCTTTGACCATTTGTGCCGAGAGAACTGCAATCTTCAAGGCCATCTCCGAAGGCGAAAGGAATTTCAAAGCCATCGCCGTCGTGTCGGACGATCCCGACTTCACCCCTCCCTGCGGTGCCTGCCGGCAGGTTCTGATGGACCTCGCGGGAAATATCGATTTTCTCATGATCAACGGCAAGGGAGCGGTCAAAGTTCTTTCCATGAAAACCCTTCTCCCTCACGCCTTCGGTAAAAAGAACCTTACAAGAACGAAACAACATAAGACCTAGGAAATGGATACCTCGGCATTGCACAACGTTCCGCGCAACATCGGCTGGATCGAAGTTGTTTGCGGCTGTATGTTTAGTGGTAAGACGGAGGAGTTAATCCGCCGGGCGCGTCGCGCCCAGATCGCGAAGCAAAGAGTTGCCATCTTCAAACCCCGTCTCGATAACCGCTACAGTCTTGAACACATCGTTTCCCACAGCGAACAAACGCTTGTTTCGACGCCGGTGGACGACGCCTCGGAGATCCTGGACCTCAGTCGCGAAGCCCAGGTGGTGGGGATCGACGAAGGGCAATTTTTCAAACCAAACCTTGTCGAGGTTTGCGAGTTTCTTGCCAACCAGGGAAAACGGGTCATTGTCGCTGGCCTAGACCAGGATTACCGAGGCAAACCTTTTGAGCCTATGCCGCAGTTGCTGGCCGTTGCAGAATACATCACTAAGACGCTGGCTATTTGTGTCGTCTGCGGTAACCCGGCAGACCGGACCCAACGCAAAACCCCTCAATCTGCCCGGGTCGTGGTCGGAGCCAAAGACATCTATGAAGCACGATGCCGCCAATGTTTTGAACCGCCTGCAGAACCTTAATCCGCAGCCCTCCTTGAACTCACCAGAGGAATTGCCATGAGCATCCTTTCTCTCCTTCACGGTCTCGTTGGAATTGCCGTGATTCTCGGTATTGCGTACCTCTTCTCGAATAATAAGCGCAAGGTGAGCTGGCGTGTTGTAGGGATGGGACTGCTGATTCAGATTGTCTTCGGAATGCTCGTGATCAAGGGGGCGGACATGGGGGAAACATTTGCCCCTCTTGGTTGGCCCAAACTGTTCTTTGGATGGCTCGCCGAAGGGTTTGTCATTGTTTTAGGGTTTACGACCGAGGGGGCTCGGTTTGTTTTCGGAAACCTCGCCGTTGGACAAGGCTTTGAGGGCTCTCTTGGATTCTTCTTCGCTTTTCAGGTGTTACCTACCATCATCTTCTTTTCCTCATTAATGTCAGTGATGTATTATCTGGGCGTCATGCAGAAGGTGGTGCAGGGAATGGCCTGGGTTATGGCACGACTCATGGGAACGAGCGGGGCGGAATCGCTTTCCAACACCGCTAATATTTTTGTGGGCCAGACAGAAGCTCCCCTGATGATCCGTCCGTACGTAGCGAACATGACGCAATCCGAGCTCTTAACGATCATGACGGGGGGAATGGCAACCATTGCCGGTGGGGTTATGGCAGCGTATGTCCAAATGCTCGGGTATTCCTTCGCGCAAACCCACGGTATTACGATCGAGGCCGCACAGATAAAATTCGCAGCCCAGCTCCTGGGAGCATCGATCATGGCCGCCCCCGCGGCTCTTCTCATTTCCAAAATCATCGTGCCGGAGATCGGAGAACCTGAAACGAAAGGAACGGTTAAAGCCCATGTCGAAAAAAATGCCAGCAACGTGATTGAAGCGGCAGCCGGCGGCGCCGCGGATGGCTTACAACTGGCTCTTAATGTTGGGGCTATGCTTTTGGCATTCATAGCCTTAATCGCCCTGCTCAATGCTTTGCTTGGAGGAATCGGGTCATGGACCGGAGCGAATGAATACCTTCTAGCAACCTGGGGACAGCCTCTCAGTCTCCAGTTGCTTCTCGGCCTGGTTCTTCAGTTTATTGCGTATGCCATAGGAGTTCCGTCCAATGAGGCTTTTTACTTTGGAAGCCTGATCGGGACAAAAGTGGCACTTAATGAGTTCGTTGCGTATCTGGATCTTGCTAAGATGATGGCTGAGAATAAGATCTTGTCCGAAAAAGCCATCGCTATGGCAACATTTGCACTGTGCGGCTTCGCGAACTTCTCCTCCATTGCCATCCAGATAGGGGGACTGAGTCCCATGGCGCCGCACCGACGGAAGGATCTTGCGAGTCTGGGACTGAGAGCAGTGCTCGGTGGATCGCTTGCGACGTTGCTTACCGCAACTATTGCAGGAATTCTGATTGGTGGTTAATAAGGTGTGCTCTTGCCTCATAGCGTTGAGTTAAATAAGGCTTTAGCATTCATTCGGCAAGAAACAACTATAAGGCCTGAGGTTGCCCTTGTTTTAGGATCCGGCTTGGGCGATTTTGCTGATGAGTTATCCGATCCAATAATCATTCCAACCGCAACGATTCCCTCCTACCCCGTCTCCACCGTCCAGGGACATGCAGGAAAGCTTGTTTTTGGAAGCCTTAAGGAACAAGGGAAGCAATCGAAGCCTTTGCTCGTTTTCCAAGGGAGAGTACATTTTTACGAGACCCATGATGTTGGTCGGACTCTTCTCCCCGCCTACATTGCTTCCGGGCTGGGAGCACAGGTGTTCCTCGCAACCAATGCCGCCGGTGGGATCAATCGACTCTTTTCTGCAGGCGATTTGATGCTCATCGAGGATTATCTTAATGTTTTTCTCCGGTTCTCCCCCCCTCGAAACGGTAACTTCCCCGTTGCCGCCAATACTCCGATCGAAGTGATTGCCACACCCAAAAATCCTTTTGACCCGGTTCTCTCAGGCCATATTCTGAGTGCGGCTGCTGAGCTTAAGATTCCAATGCAGAAAGGGACCTATTGCTGGCTATCCGGACCGTCTTATGAGACCCCAGCGGAGATTGAGATGTTGCGGAGGTTGGGAGCAGATGCCGTAGGAATGTCAACTGTTCCAGAGATTATTACAGCAAACCAACTGGGAATGAAGGTTGCAGGCATTTCCCTGGTGTCCAATATGGCTGCCGGCATGACGGGCGAGAAACTATCTCATGAAGAGGTGAATCAAACCGCTGGAAGAGTAAAGGAAAGGTTTACGAAACTTATGAGAGAGGTTATCTGGAGGCTATAAGGCTTTTTTAATAAAGGCTCGGACTAAGTTGATATAAAAAAAGATAGACTACAACACCTGTAACAGAAACGTAAAGCCAAATTGGGAAGGTCCATTTGGCTATTTTTTTGTGCAAATCGTAAGCCCCCCTAAGTCCCCTTCTGAGTGTAATGATAGCCATTGGGAGATTGACCATGGCGAGTATTGTGTGCGAAAGGAGTATCGCAAAATAGACCGTTCGGATCCACCCTTCCCCTTGGAATGGCTGGGATCCATGGTTGTAGTGATAAATGACATACGAGATCAGGAAAAGGGTGGAAACAGCAAACACGCCGATCATGGTTCTTTTGTGTGCTTCAATCTTCTTCTGCTTTATGAACCAAAAGGCAAGGAGAAGAAGAAGTGCGCTCAGCGAATTCAGGATTGCATTAAGAGCAGGCAAGTCGGAATAGGACATTACTATTACTTATTGAGTTGGCCTTTGTAACTTACTGTAAATTAAGTGCTTATATCAGAGCATCTAGAGTGAATAAGAGCAGTCTTAACCAAACAAGGTGTTCAATGATTTGATAACTGAGATAATCTGAATGCTTCGGAGTAGCGTGAACGCTGCCTGAGGGGCACTATTTCTGTCAAAGTTTGTCTATAACCATTCCGATCATCAGAACCGGAAGATAGACCAGCGAGGCGAAGAAAAGCTTGCGGGAGGACAATGTAAGGCGGGAGCGGTGCGGGTCATCCATTTTCTTTGAAGAACGCGCAAACGAGAGGCTGTACAAAATGAATCCGAAGCCCAGGAAAACAGCAAGCCCTAAGTAAGCGAAGCCTGTAATGCCTGCAATAGTCAATCCAATACTTGCTGGTAAGAGGGCAACGCTATGGAAAAGGCAGTGATGTCCCGTACGGGAACCATCCGTATCGATAACGCTCAACATCTTGTATTCCGCCCTGGCATAGTCCTTCCGATACATCCAGGCAAGGGACAGGAAATGAGGCATCTGCCAGAAAAAGAGGATGGCAAAAAGGAGAATGGCCCCCTCATCGATCCCCTTTCCGGCCGCACTCCACCCCATCACCGGGGGTAATGCTCCCGGAATCCCGCCAATAAGTGTCGAATAATGAGTAATGCGTTTCAGGGGGGTGTAGAGGAATAAGTAGGATAAGAGCGTCACGCCGCCCAGGAGGGCCGTCAGGAGATTGACCATCAGGAGAAGAAGGGTGATTCCCCCCAGGGAAAGCATAACGCCAAAAGCAAGCACGGTGCCTGGAGAGAGCCTGCCCGAGGGAAGAGGCCGACGCTCAGTCCGCTTCATCAGAGCGTCATAGCTTCGTTCCGCATATTGGTTCAAGGCCCCTGCCCCGCCTCCAACCATAACGGTTCCCAAAGCCGTCCAGAGGAATACGAAAACGTTCATCGGACCTTCTGTGGCGAGATAAAATCCGCAGAGGGCGGTCAGGACGGATAATCCCGTCAGTTCCGGCTTCATCAGCTCGATGAAATCAAGAACCTTCGACCTTTCCCCTGTGAGAACATGATCGACTGTTTCGATCTCCGGCCTCATGCGCGCGCCTGACTTGGAACGTACGATATTTCCATGAACGGTTTCCCCCGAGAAAGCCGAAAAACGTGGAGTGTTGTGAGCAGGCACATGACGAGGAGGAACGCTCCTGTTGCCACATGGGCCGTGGTAATATCCACGGACTTCCTTGAGAGTACCGTGAAAGCCCCAAGAGAGAGTTGAACAACAAGAGTACCAAGAAGAATAAAGGAAAACGTCTTGAGCCTCTTTGATACCCCGGAGAACCTCCTAAGACGGAAAGCGAGCCAGACGATCATCCCCGTAACGACGATAGCCCAGAACCGGTGAGCAAGGTGAAACACAATCTGCAAAGCCGTGATGGAACCATCGGCGGCGAGACGGATATCATCCAGGATGAGCTGCCGGTTATAGGCGGCCAACTGATCCGTGCCCAGGGACGGCAGCAACTGACCATAGGCAAGGGGAAAGTCAGGGACTGCAAGCCCGGAGCCCGTATGCCGCATCAACGCTCCGAGGATCAGTTGAAGGTAGACGCTGGCGGTCGTTAAGACTACAAGTTTCCGCATCGTGGTTCCTTCAGACTCTTCCATCATGCGATGATCCTGTTCCATCCACCAGCGCGATGTAAACAATGCGATGGAGGAGACGATGCAGAAAAATGTCTGCGCAAGCGTGGCGTGACTTACGGAGATGGCAGTGGGGAGCAGAAACAACACTGTGAGCCCCCCGAGTGCGCCCTGGAGGATAACCGCAGTCAGGGCAACAAATCCAAGCACTTTCATCCACCGCCGCTGTTCCCGTTTCCACAACCACAGGGTGAGAATGGTGGTGAGAAATCCGACCAGGGTTGCAACCATCCGGTGGCCATGCTCATAGAAAATTCCTCCAATCATTGGGGGCATGAGCATCCCATACGAGAGCGGCCAGTCCGGTACAGCCAAACCCGAGCCCGTGCTCGTCACCAATCCCCCTGCAATAATCAAAAAGAAGGTTGTTATCGCAGTTGCGAGGGAGAAACGATGGAGCGCTTTGTTGAATGGTTGCTTCATGGGAATTAAAGGTACGAAGCCTCTTCCGCCAGCCAGGCCTTGAACTCTTCCTCGGTTTGGATGGTGACGAAACCTCTCATGCGATAGTGCCCGAGACCGCACAGTTGTGCACATGCGATTTCAGCCGGTGTGGAATGCACTGCTTTGACTTCCTTGATGCCGGCCTTGACCAGAAAAAGGATAGCCTCCGGGGTCATGGAATCTCCCCGGGCAAGGATGGCCGTCCCGTCGGTCGTAGCGTAATCGGCTTGCGCGACCATGGCCAGTAGTACTGTGTTCGAAGTGTCTGCAGCGCTGATGGAAACAGTCTTGGTCGATGCCTCGATGATCTGTGCGGTGGTCATGGTTGGAGTGAACCAAAGAGGGATGACCTCCCCGGGGATCACGTCCTGCTTCACGCGGAACAAGGGGAGTCCGAAACTGTGGATCACATCCTTGCTGGAGAGGCGGATAATAACAGGTTTATTGACGGGAAGGTTCAACTGGTTGACCGTCCAGATGTCATCCTTGGCATCCCCATCCTCCCTATCCAATCCCAGGGGATTCTCCGCAGAGACCAGCTTTATGTCCGTTCGGCCGAAAATTCCATCCGGTCCGGGGTAGTGAACATTCCAAGCGAATTGCTCCGCCACAACTCGGACAACGATCGCATCGGCATCCGCGGGAAATTCGTTGACCCGTTCAGCCCAGAGGGGAACGGCAAAGCCGACGAGAAGTACGGCTTCGAACAGGGCTATGCCAACCTCGAGATAGCTGGAAACATGGGATTTCACACCGGTATAATCCGCCTTCGGGTTTCGCCCCTTGCGGAAGCGGACAAGAGTGTACGCAAAAAAGGATCCCCATCCGACGAAGAGGAACAGCATAAGCCAGTGAACCACCACCGTCATTTGGTCCAGTTTCGGGCCATGGGCGGACGCGTCAAGGGGTAATCCGAGGAGTTCAAACATAGCGGGATTCTTTCTCCGTGTTTAGTTGAGGCTTGGCAAATCAACATCGCCGTTCAGCGTGATCTTTGCGCGCTTATTCATACGAACCGCAAACGCCACAATAGCACTCAGGACGGTGCCGGTGATACCCAGTAATGTTGCGATCGCCATCGCGATGCCGGAACTCGACGAAGTTTCGGAAGCTCCATAGCAGACAGGGCAGCCGTAGGTCATGGCCGTTCCTATGACGATACAGGAAACAACAAAAGCGATACGTCGTGCTGTTGTTCGCATACGGTTCCTTTCAGGGTCTCCCCTACATATAACTCAGTTGCTTGAACTTTCGCAGGAAGCGTCTGCCATACTCGAGCAGACCAGCGCCCGCGACAAAAGAAGCAACCGCGCCTCCGAACTGGAGTTCTGGAGACGACACTGCCCCGGCCAGAAGCAACCACCCGCTAAAACCAAAGAGCGTGAGCGCCGAGAGTGCAATGAAAAAGATATGGAATGCTTTGAGTGACATGGTTCAATAGAACCTATCGCCATAATAGAGGACCGGCAGGGCCATCAGCACGATGAAAAAGATGCCGGTGAGAATTAAAGCAGCAAAAATCATTTTCTTTTCACTGATCAAGTGCATAAAGTAGCTTGCGACGAGCGAGCCTTTAATGGTCGCAACGACCAGGGCAAGAATGATCGCCGGAACCACGGAGAGATGGAGATACGAGATCCCGACCGTAATTATCGTCAAGGCCATCAAGGCCACAAAGACGTTGATGTATACACGAACATGCTTTTTGATGTCTTCGGCAGTATGGTGTTCGCTCATGCGACGCTCCTATAGCAAATAAAGGACAGGGAAAAGGAAGATCCAGACGAGATCGACAAAGTGCCAATATAACCCCGCCACTTCGATGCGGTTGGTCAATCGTTCCGGGTCGCTCTGCCACATCTTGCTCCCGGGTCCCCAAAGATAGCCGTTGACGATCATTCCCCCGATCACGTGAAGTCCGTGAAGGCCGGTCAGCGTAAAGTAGATGGCGAGGAATGTGCTGTCGCCCGGGCCTATGCCGTGGGAGAACTTCGCGCCGTATTCGAAGCTTTTGATGATCAAGAATCCAAAACCTAGGAGAACCGTGGACCCGATGTATCTTTTATATTTTGCAAAATCGTTCAGCTTCAATGAGGCCCATGCCATGACCATCGTGATGCTGGAGGAAATCAGGACAACCGTATTGAGCGTGGCGAGCGGTATGTTCAGGATTTCATACCCGTGTGGCCAGGTCAGAGCCCCTTCCCGCAGAAGCACGTAGGAGGAAAAAAGGGCGCCGAACAACATGACCTCCGAGGCGAGGAAGAGCCACACGCCAAGTTTTGCATTAAACAGGCCCGTATCGGGACGGGGGTGGACGGTATATGGAATTTGCATGCGCGCTTAGCCCTTGGCTGGTTCTGGTTCGTTCTGGGGGAAGAAGTCGGTTGGGTGTCCGGGAACGCTGTACTCGTAGGGGCCCCTGTATACCTCGGGCACCCTGGCAAAATTGCCATGGGGCGGCGGCGTGGGAGTAGCCCAGTCGAGCGTCGTTGCTTCCCATGGATTATCGTTCTCGACCTTCCTTCCTTTCCAGATGCTCAGGAAGAAGTTGATCATGAACGGAAGTTGGAAGACGGCCAGCGACCAGGCGGCCACCGACATGAACTCGTTCCATTGAAGGACCCCCTGCGCATGCGCGTACTGCTGTCCGCCGTCATACAATCTGCGGGAAACGCCCGCAAGTCCCTGGATGAACATCGGCATGAAAATGCCATTCATGCAGACAAGCGATCCCCAGAAATGAACCTTGCCGAGTGTATCGCTCATTCTCCTCCCGGTCACCTTGGGATACCAGTGGTACACTCCGGCAAACAAAGCGAAGATCGTTCCCGGGGCGACCACATAATGGAAATGTCCGATGACGTAATACGTATCATGGAGATGGGTATCCGTTGGCGCCAGGCCGAGGGGGAGGCCCGTCAATCCTCCGATGCCGAACATTGGAAGAAAGGCAAGCGCAAAGAGCATTTGGGTGTTAAACCGTATCGATGCCCCCCAGAGGGAAATAAAAAATGCCGTCAGAATAATGACGGAGGGGATGGAGATGATCATCGTAGTTGTCTGAAAGAAGGTGCTGATCACTGTCCCCATGCCGGTAAGAAACATATGGTGGGCCCAGACGATAAACGACATGAACCCAAGAAAAATGGAAGCGTAGACAAGGGACTTGTATCCCCAGAGTGGCTTCCGGGTATTGTTGGCAATCACCTCCCCTACGATGCCCATCGCGGGAAGGATCAAAACGTACACTTCCGGATGAGCCAGGAACCAGAAGAGGTGTTGCCACAGGATCGGGCTCCCTCCCCCGCTGACATCCAGAGCCTGTCCTGCAACCACCAATCCGCTGGGCAAAAAGAAACTCGTGCCCGCAAGGCGATCCATCAACTGCATCACACCTGCAGCTTCCAGCGGTGGAAATGCGAGGAGCAGTAAGAATGCAGTGACCAATTGCGCCCACACAAAGAAGGGGAGTCGGGTAAACGTGAGCCCCTTCGCGCGCAACTGGACCATCGTGACAATAAAATTAACCGATCCCAGGAGCGACGAAGTGATCAGGAAGACCATGGCGAACAGCCAGGCGGTCTGTCCCGTGGTCGCCACGACGGAAAGAGGAGCGTAAGAGGTCCATCCGGAGTTCGCAGCTCCTCCCGGCAGGAAGAAACTGGCCAACATCGTCACGCCACCGACGAAATAAACCCAATAGCTCATCATGTTGAGCTTCGGGAAGGCCATATCCGGGGCGCCGATTTGGAGGGGGACCACGTAGTTGCCAAACGCACCGACGGCAAGTGGGACGATACCAAGGAAGACCATGATGGTCCCGTGCATGGCCCCCAGCTGGTTGTAGAACTCCGGCAACATGATCCCGCCGGGCGCATTCGCCTCCCCCAACAGTCCGCCGATGAACGGAATCGGCTGTCCGGGATACGCGAGCTGCCAGCGCATCAGCATCATCAGGCTGAACCCGAAGAACAGGAAAAGAAGGCTCGTGATCAGGTACTGGATACCGATGACCTTATGATCCTGGGAAAACACATACTTCCGGATGAACGTCAGTTCCTCCTCGTGATGAGCTGCATCGTGGACAGCATGACCTGCTGTTGCGACGTGTGCCACGGATGGATCCCTTTCTGTGTACGATGACCGAATGAAATTCCGATGAAATTATTTGCCTGTAAATTTGAAGTCAGCCGTGGCCTTTCCGGAGGCATCCACCTTCACTTTTGCCGTCTGTGATCCGTATTTCTCATGCCAGGCCTCTACGGTATAGTCGCCGGCCGGCACACCCTTCAGGGTAAAGGAACCGTCGTCACCCGTTACCGCAAAAAACGGATGGTTGAAAACCCCAATGTAGGCGCTCATCCACGGGTGCACCTCACACTTCACCTTGAAATTCTCAACCTTGTCGAATTTCTTGGTCAACTTCATGCCCTTCATCGGCATGGCCTGGTTAAACGAGGTATTAACCTTCGAAAGCGAATGAACGTTATGAAGCGTAGGGTCGCTGTTTAGAACTTCCAGGTCCTGCCCGGTTTGAATTCCGAGAACGTGTGGCTCATAGACGCATCCAATTTGATCAAACACAACCTTGTTCTTTCC
The DNA here is from genome assembly GCA_016192345.1 of Ignavibacteriales bacterium. Classification (GTDB taxonomy): domain Bacteria; phylum Bacteroidota; class Ignavibacteria; order UBA10030; family UBA10030; genus UBA6688. The sequence goes on from JACPUH010000076.1 coordinate 16,729, forward strand.
CGCGGGGAATGTTTTTCCACCAAGTCCATCCTTCACATAGACCAGGACGTTCTTCAGGGTTCCGTTCTTGTTCACCACCACTTCTTCGGAGACAACGGCGTCCTTGTGGGCCTTCATACAGACCGGATCAGCGTTCATCCGGATCCGATTCGGCTTCGGGGCCTGTCCATCAAAAGCAATCTTCCCTGTCACATCACCGGCAACCAAGGTACCGATAAGGCACATGGTGGCAATGCCAACGGCTGCGATCTTCATGAGTGATCTCCTTTTAAAGTAAGTAAAACAGCAATTTGATACGTGATACTCGTTTACCTTGTCTGCGCCACAACGCTTCGCTGGCGTGCGCCGAGACTCCAGACGTAGGTCTTCAAAGCCTTGATCTGCTGTTCCGCATCCCCCTGGAATATCGACTCATCCGGTCCTTTTCCTTCGTAGAAGTAAGCCGGCATACGCGTCCCCGGTTGAAGCTTGGAGGGATCGTGCAACCAGTCGAGAATCCACTCCGGTTTCAAACGACCTGCTGCAAGGGACAGGTTCGGTGCGAGATCGGATGCGGAGACCTCGCCTCCCGGCCGGACATTTCCCGTCGGGTGACACTTGGCACATTGATACACTTCAAACAACTTTCGTCCGGGAGCAAGATACTGTTCCTCGATCGGTGTCGCCGCGTAATCGCGGATGCTCAGGTCCTGTTTCGACAGGCCGAGAAAATATTTTGTGACCTTCGAGATCTCGGCATCCGTGAGGGAGAATGTCGGCATGCGAATTTCCAGCCATGGTCGAATGGTGGAAGGGGCCTTCAGGAACGAATGCAACCAGGCCTCCTGCACTTTGGCGCCCTGGCTTTCCGGCAGGAGTGGCGGTCCAAGGGCTGGCTCTTCGTACTGTGCGACGACATAGCCTCCCCGATCTTCGACCGCATGGCACTGTACGCAATTATAGCGAAGGGTGAGCCGTCGCCCTTCCTCGATGTCTTGCATTCGCTTGTCGAAGACATGCTGGTACGCCGGTAACGGAACGTCGCGCGTCATGCTCAAAAGGAACATTCTCAACAGTCGCACTTCCTCATCGGAAAAAGCGAAGAGGGGCATTTTTTGGGCGATCCGGTCCGTTCGATACTGACGAGCGTTCTTCAACTTGCCCCAGACCCATCCGGCCCATGTATGTTGAACACCGACCGTACCGTCTTCAAGCTCCACATATTCTTCTTCGCCGTATCTGCTCAGCTCCTTCGTGTCGCCGTAGTCCATCTGTTCGTACTTCTTCCGGCCGAAATCCGAAAGCGCTACGCTGACCTTTCCCTCGTTCTCCATCCCCTTGATGGCATGACACCCGGAGCAACCATACTCCCGGATAAGCCTGTCGCCCCGGAGGATCCGCTCCTCATTCTGCAGATCCAACTTGGCAGTATTTGCCGGTCGATCATCCTTTTGCGTAGAAAGGAACGCCACGAGATGTCTCGCTTCCTCGTCTGTCAAGCGGAGGCTTGGCATGCGTGTTTCCGGATTGTAATGGCGCGGGTTCTTCAGCCAGTCGAACAGCCAGTCCGGAGAGACTTTGCTGCCCACGCGGGTAAGTTCGGGAGCGATGTCATAACTGGTTCCCCGGGTTTGCCGGACGACCTGATTCTCTCCCAGTGTATGACACGCCTGACATCCGACGCTTTCGAACAGCCGCTTTCCTGCCGTTGCAGACCCTCCTGCGAAGGAGCCCTTTGGCCGCATCGTGCGGTATTCCGATTCGTTGCCGATCTTGACAAGGTATGCCGTGATTGCTTCAGCATCTTCATCCGTGAACTCGAAATTCGGCATCCTTGTGTGGGGATTATAGTCCTTCGGGTTCTTCACCCAACTGAAAATCCACGCGGGGGTCGTTTTGGCCGTGAGGTCGTTCAGCGGTGGACCGATTCTCGGGACATCCGTATACCCTTTAATCTCGTGGCAACCGAAGCAGCCCGATTCATAGACGATTTGCTTTGCCTTCGTAAAAGGTGTCGCGCTCTTCAACACGAGTTCGTTTGAGTGACAGGTGTTGCACGTGGCGTAGGTGTCCACTCCCCGAAGCAATGGCGTCTCCCAGTAATGGTCCTCATCTCCATGGGCAAAGCCGGCAGTCAAGGCAGGCCCCTGTCCGCGGTGGCACGGTGTGCAACCGAACGATTCGGGGTTGTGTTTGGCGAGGAGCTCCGGGAATGGATGCTGCTTGAATGGCTGCGGAGCCTCCTCCATCAAGGGTTCGGACCACCCGGTATGGCATGTCTGGCAACGATCGATGCGTGCTTTAATCTCACTGAAGGGAGTAAACTCAAAATCATTCAACATCACCTGTTTGATTTGCACAGGGGCGCGATGGGCGCGTTCGAGCTTCAGGTCGATGGCGTTGATCGGGGCCATCAATTTGCTTTGCTCGGCCTGGAGGCTGTCCACGACATCTTTGTACTTGTTGATCACAAGGTCGAGTCCGGCAATGCGGGTGTTCAAGGCCTCCATCTCTCCTGCATGCTGGACGATGGAAGCATCCTGCTTTGCCAGGTCCTCCCGTAAACTGCTGCTTTCCTTTCCTTCCGCGAGGCTCTTCTTATACTCATAATACGCCGCATCGGACCGACTGCGCGCAAAGCGCCATTCACGCGTTGCGACGTCGAGTTCTTTTTGAAGGTCGGTTTTCTCCTCAACGGCCGCACGACACTCCTCGGAGTTCAATCCTTCCTGTGCCTTCGCAAGGTCATCACGAAGTTGCAGGACCAGAGCGGAGTCGAGTTCTCCCGCTGCTGCCGCCCGGACGGAATCCAGCTTCTCGATCACCATGGAGGTGTAAGCCGTCTGGTACTCTTTCCAGGGCCGACGAATACGAACTTCATCCCACACCGACCACATGGTCCCGAGAAAGAGAATGCCGCTGAAGATCAGATAATACTTGCTGTAGCTCCGCTGCTCGACGGGAGTTTGTGCTCTCTTTTCTAAAAGCATAGGTTTCCTTTTTCCAGCCAGACCGTTAAATGTTAAACCAGGGGGTCACCCAGACATATTTCACGGGATTCAGACCGAGAACGGGAGGTCCCAAACGCAGGAGGATCTTGATGACCACTCCGATCATCGAGACAAAGAGGAACGCAATCGTGTGATAGCGCACCAGGCCCAACTTTTTAATGAACTCACTGTTCTTCTTCATCATCCAATACGCCGGGATGATGGAATACAAACCGATAACGCAAAGGGCGCCGAAAATAAAGGCGACGGGATTCAGGGAGTTATCAGGAAGCCGTGTCGCGATCCCGAACATCTCCGAAAAATCGACATTGGTCAGGACCCCGACATAGTGGGGATCCCATTTCTCCCATGGCCAGAAGAAGTTCCACCCCGGGCCGCGCATGAAGGTCCCCAGCACGATCAAAGCCACCCAGAGAATAAGAAAGCCGAAACTGAAGGTCAGGATGGCAAACTTACGCTCTTTGAACGTGTAGTATCCGTTCCCTTTTTCATTGATGTCGATGTAGGGGATGGCCATCAGCCCCACGATGATGAGCGTCGGCAGCACCACACCGGCGATCCAGGGGTCGAAATAAACGAGCAGTTCCTGGAGGCCGAGAAAATACCAGGGAGCTTTGGAAGGGTTCGGCGTTAAGGCCCTGTTCGCAGGTTCCTCCAACGGCGCATCGAGAAAGACCGACCAGAGAACCAGCACTGCCATCACGGCAATGCTCATCAGGAACTCGACCCGAACGAGGTAGGGCCAGACCTGGACTTTGTCGTCCATTTTCGCTTCATCCGGTGTGTCCTGCAAGTCGTTCTTGGCCGCCTTGGTCCAGGCAAGCCATGAGAAGAAGATCACCGAAACAAGGAGCGCGACGATCGGAATATTGTCGGGCTTGGTAATGATTTCAAGAAACTGTTCCATGCTGTTCGCTCTTTACAGTGAGAAACCTGGAATGGTATCGTTGTTCCTGCGAATCCTAGTGCCACAACAATTAAGAAATCTTGAATTCCTTCACCGAGGAACATACAAAAAGGCAGTAGTGCCGCCCCCATGAACACCTCGGGTCATCTCTAAACACAATATTACTTATTGGGAGCGGCACTAGAAATTCTTTTTCCCCGTATCGGGACCCGAGATGCCGCCGTCCTTCCGTACGCGCCAGAAGTGAACCACCATGAAGATTACAGCGATCAGGGGAAGGAAGATGCAATGCCCGACATAAAACCTGAGCAGCGTCGGGGGACCCACTTCCGTTCCTCCGAGCAGAACGAACCGTACGTCGTTATCCGGACGCAAACCCAGCTCCGGTCCGAACGGTCCCTCATGACCGAGCAAGGGTGTTGCGCGTGCCATGTTCGTACCTACTGTCACAGCCCAGATGGCGAGTTGGTCCCAGGGAAGCAGGTAGCCAGAGAAACTCAGGAGCAGGGTCAACACGAGGAGGAGCACGCCGACAACCCAGTTGAATTGCCGTGGGGGTTTGTACGATCCGGTTAAAAACACGCGGAACATGTGAAGCATGACCGTCAGCACCATGGCATGGGCAGCCCAACGGTGCATATTGCGCATGAGCGGCCCGAACGGCACATCGTTCATGAGGTATTTCATATCCTCGTAAGCGTACTGAGCGGTGGGCCGGTAATAGAACATCAGGATAACGCCGGTGATGGTAAGGACGATGAACAGGAGAAACGTAATACCCCCCATCCCCCATGTGTAGCCGAGGTTCGTCGCATGGCGGGGTACACGTACGGGATGCAGATGCAGGAAGACGTTATCGACGATCTGCAACGCGCGGTTTCTCTGCGTATCCTGGTACGAATGCCGAAAAATGGATTTATAGACATCTGTTTTTCTGAATTGATCACGTAACTGCGTCAGCATCGAACTCTCCTTTAACCTTTATACGTGAGGAAGGAGCCTTGCTTGCCCCATTCCCCCTTTTCGTACAGAAACTTCACGCTCCGGTCAATTTCAATCTGCCCATCGTCGGCAAGGCCGATGTACGCCCGTTCCATCGGCCGGGGAGCGGGACCTTCAAAGTTAATGGCGCTCTTATAAAATCCGCTTCCGTGACAGGGGCATTTGAATTTGTTGTCCGAGGGGAGCCATCGAGGAGTGCAACCGAGGTGCGTGCATATGGAGATAATCGCGTAGAAGCCGTCTTTCTCGCGGACGATCCAGACGCGCTTTTCGTCTTTGTACTTCTCACTGACTTCGCCGACAACATAATCGAAGGGAAAGCCGGCCTTAAACTTTGTGGGTGGCTCGAACAGGACGCGAGGAAACATGTAACGGAGAGCCCCAACGGTGGAAGTGAGAATAAAACCAAAAAACGCGAGCCACCCTCCCACCCAAAGGGCGTTCCGGCGATTCATCCGCCAGATACCGGGGTCCTCCTCGGGGGCGCGGTCCTGCTTGGGCTTACGGGGAACCGGCTGGGAGGCAATCTGCGTCTGCGCAGGCTTCGGTGCTGCATCCGGTTTGGCAGGCGCTTCAGTTTTGACCACTTCGTTGGTTGGTTGATCAGCCATCGAATGATTCCTTGTTGACGTCACGCTGAAATGTTCAGAAAGGGAAAAGCGGATCGAATCGAAAAGGGCAGGCTCGATGATATCGGACAGGATTACGCAGCAGCACTCATCTCCTCCACACGCGGTACCATGTCGATTGTTTCCCAAGGACAGTACTTCGCGCAGAGTTTACAGCCAATGCACACTTCTTCATCGACAATAACGATCCCGTTCACGCTGACAAAGCCATGCTCTTCGGGGTTCTCAGGTCCGGGAACCTTATAAAGGCAATCGACGGGGCAAAACTCAATGCACACCTCACAGCCGGTACACCCTTCCGGGTGCACAATTGCTACCAGGGGAGACTTCTTCTTCTTTTTTTGAACAGGTTGTGGTGTGGCAGGCTTTGCTACTGCCGGTGTTTCAGCCATTTAGAGGACAATCATCGAGTAGTTTGTTCGATTAAACCGCTTATAATTGCGCCAAAATATACAAAAGCATACACCGATTGTCAAGAATAATTCCTGTAATCATTTCCGGGAATCGCCCATCTGTAGAGGTTTTCAACGCTCCCGGAAAGAGACATTCCATGCCGTACACCAGAGAATTTCCTGCTCATTTTTTAAAGGAAAGAAATTCTCCCACGCTCCGCCCATGCCAACCGGACGAGACTCCACTCTCCCTCTCCGAACCTCCGACGACCTCGTCTGATGCCTGACGGATTTATTTCTGAAGAAAAAACTCCTTACAACATTGCAGATACATCACTGCACATCTCTCCTTGCAGTCTCTTATACTAAATGGTATATTCCGACCGTTCAAGATCACCACACACCATCACTCCGAAAGCTTAACGCATGAATGGGATTGACTTCCGGGATCTCCCCGCCGGCAATGGTTCGTTTTCCCCGCTGTTTCTCGATTATATAGCCCATTCTTCCACGATCCAGCCCTTTTATAATGGTCATTTCCGGAGTGAGGCCGACTGGCGGAGAGTGATCCAGAGTGTACTGAACCGTCCCCTCGACCGTTCGACGATAACACAAATCCTCAGCAGGCAAAACAAGAATTTTCACTGCGGAGTAAGGACGCTCGCGAATATCGATTTGCTGATGAACGACAATACACTGGCTGTTGTGACGGGACAGCAGGTGGGGCTCTTTACAGGTCCCATGTACACCATTTACAAGACGCTCTCGACACTGAAACTTGTCGAAGCATTGAACAAACAATTTCCCGATACGACGTTTATCCCTGTGTTCTGGTTGGAGGGGGAAGACCACGATTACGAAGAAGTGAACTCGGTCACCTTGCTGAATCAGGCGAACGACGTCGTACGACACGTGTACAACCTTCCGGAAAAAACCGTTGAGAAGAACCTGGGAGCGGTCGGCCAGCTTGCGTTCGACGAGTCGATTGAAACCCTATTCCAATCGGTTGGACAGTCGCTCCTCCCGACGGAGTTTTCCGGGAAGGTGATCGAACTGTTTCGCACGGCGTACCAGAAGGGAATGACCTTCAACCGCGCCTTTGTCCATCTGATGAATGTCCTGCTGGAAGATTCCGGACTGATCTTTCTCGACCCGCATGATACGGAGATCAAAAAGCTTCTCGCCCCTCTCTTTCAGCGGGAACTGGCAGAGACGCCGAAATTCTGCCAGCTTGTTGTCGACCAGAGCGCCGAAATCGAAAAACAGTACCACGCACAGATCAAGCCCAAGTCCCTGAACCTTTTCTATTTCCATCATGGGGGGAGGTACTTGCTCGAGCAGCGCCCGGATGGATACTCACTGAAAGGAACGCGGCAGCATCTGACGAAAGAGCAGATCCAGACCGCGGTCGTGGAAACGCCGGACCTCTTCAGTCCCAATGTCGTTCTTCGACCGATCTGTCAGGACTGGCTCCTTCCGACCGTCGCATACGTTGCCGGACCTTCCGAGGTGGCGTATTTCGGGCAACTGAAAACCCTCTATGAGGAGGTGGGAATCCCACAACCCATCATCTACCCCAGGGCGAGCACGACCATTATCGAGGAGAAAGTGGAAAAGGTGCTGAGCCGCTTTTCGCTGGAGCCGCTGGAATTCTTCCGTGACGTGGAAATTGTCAAGGAAAAAGTCACTGCACAAATTTCCGATGTGAACCTTGATGAACTCTTCGGCGGGACTTTGAGTTCGCTTGAGGAGACACTTGACGGTATGCAGGCCGGTTTTCAAAAAATCGATCCGACCCTTCTCGGGGCGCTGGACAATTCCAAAAGAAAAATCATCGGCACGGTCGAAGGCTTGCGCGAAAAAGCCGCCGCTGCCAGAAAGCGACAGCACGAGGTTTCGCTTCGCCAGCTTGAGAAAACCGCCAACCATATCTTCCCCAACGGGAATTTCCAGGAGCGGGAGCTCAACGTGCTCCATTTCTTGAACAAGTACGGGATGGAATTTTTGCGATGGCTGTATGGGGAGATCAATATTGAAATCTTCAGGCATCAAATCATCAAATTATAACCGAGAGATCAGTGCAGGAAAACAAAAAAGCCCTCCTCTGAGGGCTTTCTCATTTTCAGGAAGACGAGCGCTACAGTGCACGTTCCGTTTCGGGGTCGAAGAAATGGGAGCCGGAAAGATCGAACATCAATTCGAACGGCTTGCCGACCGATGGTGTACTCTGCGCGCCGATGCGGGCGACGTATTGCTGCTTGTTCTTTCCCGTGGAGAAGTAGAGATAGATCTCATTTCCCATCGGCTCCACCACCTCGACCTGAACCTTCCAGGGAGTGCCGGCTTTCGTTCTGGGTGCAGTGGAAGGGTCGTACAGATGTTCGGGTCGCAGACCCAGGATGATGTCCTTCCCCAGGGAAGGTCGCACACGGGGTTCCAACGTTCTCGGGATGGTGAACCTCACCCCTCCCCCCTTCTCCTGAAAGACGAGTGATCGCCCCTTCTCTATGATCCCTTCAAAAAAATTCATCGATGGACTGCCAATGAATCCGGCGGCGAATTTATTTTTCGGCTTATTGTAGATGGTCAAAGGGGAATCGACCTGTTGGACGTAACCGTCTTTCATCAGGACGATCATCTGCCCCATCGTCATGGCTTCCGTTTGATCGTGGGTTACGTAGATCATCGTGGCTTCCAATCGGCGATGGAGCCTCGATATTTCCGTCCGCATTTGCACCCTGAGCTTGGCGTCCAGGTTGCTTAACGGTTCATCAAAAAGAAAGACTTTCGGCTTACGGACAATAGCTCTCCCCACAGCCACGCGCTGACGCTGACCTCCGGAAAGTGCTTTCGGTTTTCGATCGAGATACTCCTCAATGCCGAGGATGGACGCGGCCTCCCTGACACGGCGGTCGATCTCTTCCTTCGGGAACTTCCGCAACTTAAGCCCGAAGGCCATGTTCTCGTAGACCGACATATGCGGATACAAGGCGTAATTCTGAAAGACCATGGCAATATCCCGGTCTTTGGGCGGAGTATCGTTCATCACCACACCATCGATCCAGAGCGTTCCTTCGGAAATTTCCTCAAGACCTGCAATCATCCGCAGCGTGGTCGATTTGCCGCAACCGGATGGCCCCACAAGAACGACGAACTCTTTGTCCTGAATCTCCAGGGACATCTCGTGCACGGCAACCACTCCCCCCTCGTAGACTTTTTTCACATTCTCGAGACGAACATTTGCCACAATCCTTGCCTCCCGGTAGGTTATGACCGCTGAAGCGACGAAAGTTGTTCCCAAAAGTCCGGAAAAGAAATATCAACACAGTCTGCGCTGTTGATGACCATCCCTGGTTGCACCGCCAGACCGGCAACACCAAAAGCCATGGCAATACGATGGTCACCGAAGCTGTCGACTTCGGCGCCAAGTACGTTTTTTTTGCCTTTAAATGCAAACCCATCGCGGTATTCTTCAACGTCGATTCCTAGTCGGCGAAGATTTGAAACCATCGACTGGATTCGATCGGACTCCTTGTTGCGGAGGTCGAAGGCATCATGCAATTCGAACCGTCCATCCAGGAACAAGCCGGCAATAGCAAGAATGGGAATCTCATCGATCACTTCGGCGACGGCTCTTCCGGAGAGAAGAAGATTTCCACGGAGAGCAGAGGAACGAATGAGAATATCCCCCATGGGTTCACCGCTGAACTCCTGAAGGTTGCCGATTTCCATATCGGCGCCGATCGAACGGAGCATGTCAAGTGCGCGCGTGCGCGTGGGATTCAGTCCGATGCCCCGCAGAAGAAGTTCCGAGTCCGGAACGATCAACGCCGCGACAATCAGAAAGGCTGCCGAGGAAACGTCTCCCGGGATAACGAACTTGCGGGCCTCGATTCTCTGTCCACCCGCGACCTGGATAACGGTCTTTTCCTTCTCCGTCGATGACCGTAAATTCAGCATTCGCTCGGTATGGTCGCGCGTCGGCACCGGTTCCGATACACGGGTTTCCCCATCGGCAAACAGTCCGGCCAGGAGAACGGCCGATTTGACCTGCGCGCTGGGGAACGGCATCTCGTACGCAATAGGATTCAGCGGAGACAGCCCGTGGATCGTGAGCGGGGCGGTTCCCTTCGGCCCACTTTCGATGTGGACTCCCATCGACGTCAGCGGCTCGATGATGCGTTTCATAGGACGCTTCGACAATGATTCATCCCCCGTCATAATAGATGTAAATGCCTGTCCAGCTAAAATACCGGAGAGCAGACGCATCGTCGTACCGGAGTTCCCTGCATCAAGACTCCCCGCGGGAGCTTTGAGCCCCCGTAGACCACGGCCATGAATGCGAAGAACTTCCCCCTCTTCCGTGAATTGAACGCCGAGGGCCGCGAGGCAATTTCTTGTACTCCTGGGATCGGCGGCATTGAGGAAGCCATGAACCTCTGATGTCCCTTCCGCAAGAGCTCCGATCATCAACGCCCTGTGCGAAATGGATTTATCGCCCGGAACGGTGATGCTTCCCCTCAACCCTCTGGATGGTGAAATAGTTTGTTTCAATGTATTCCCTGTTTTGCAAGTACGACTTGCCGGCGTGACGGTCGGCCCTTACCGGAAGATATTGCGCGCGAAAATAAAAAATCCTCACACCCGGTAGAATAACATAGTGTGAGGATACGTTACCACAGGGCACCGTTAGCGTCTGCCGGAACCGCCGCGACCCCTGTCACGGTCACCACGGTCGCCACGATCACGACGGGGAGCGCTGCTCCGCTTTTCCATTTCTTCGGCGGCGTGTTCTCCACCGGGGAGCAAAGCTTTGCGGCTCAGGTTCAACCGTCCTTCGTTGTCGATCTTCATCAACTTTACTTCAATCTGGTCACCGACTTTCACGAGGTCCTCCACCTTCTCCACCCTGTTGACATCGAGTTGGGAAATATGGACAAGCCCCTCTTTCCCGGGGAGGATTTCCACAAAGGCACCGAACTCCATGATCTTCTTCACGGTGGCTTGGTACGTCTTTCCCACTTCGGGCATCTCCGTCATGCGACGGATGGCGACCATGGCTTTCTCCGCCGAGGAAGCTTCGACGGCGGCAACCGTGACCGTTCCATCATCCTCGATGTTAATCTCCGCTCCGCTGTCTTTGACCAGCTGACGGATATTCTTTCCTCCGGGTCCGATCAACGCCCCGATCATATCGACCGGGATCTTGATGGTCTGGAGGCGCGGGGCAAATGGTGAAAGGTCCGGACGCGGCGCATCGAGCGTCTTTGCCATCTCACCGAGGATATGCAGCCGCCCGTCCTTCGCCTGTTCGAGCGCTTTCTGCATGACCTCGAGTGTGACCCCTTTGATCTTGATATCCATCTGGAAGGAGGTGATACCCTCCCGCGAACCAGCCACTTTGAAATCCATATCACCCAGGTGATCTTCGTTGCCGAGGATATCGCTGAGGATGGCAACATCATTTCCCTCCTTGACAAGTCCCATGGCAATTCCGGCAATCGGACGTTTCAGCGGAACGCCGGCGTCGAAGAGGGCCAGTGTGCCTGCACAGACCGTCGCCATCGAGGAGGAGCCGTTGGATTCCAGGATGTCGGAAACGATGCGGATCGTATACGGAAATTCCGCCTCTGCGGGGGCCAGGATTTTCAAAGCCCGTTCAGCCAGATTCCCATGGCCGATCTCCCGCCTCCCGGTAAAGCCGACCCGGCCAACCTCCCCGACGCTAAAGGGGGGAAAATTATAATGCAGCATGAATCGTTTGGTGGTCTCCGGCAACAGCCCGTCGATCATTTGTTCGTCGAGCTTCGTTCCAAGTGTCGCCGTCGTCAAACTTTGGGTTTCGCCGCGTGTGAAAAGGGCCGAACCATGGGTTCGAGGAAGGAGGCCCACTTCGCATGTAATGGGGCGAATATCCTTCAAGCCGCGACCATCAAGGCGCTTACCTTCCTGGAGGATCGTGGAACGCATGGCATCCTTCTCCAGGTCGTGGAGAACGGCATCGATCGACTCTTCCTGCTCGGGGTACTGTTCGGCCAGCGCTTTACGGACTTCTTCGTACACCTTTCCCGTTTGTTCCGCCCGTTCTTCCTTCGCCATGACCGTGCGGCTCATTTCCTTGAGTTGCTTCGCTGCGAGGTCCTTGACCTTGCCGGCAAGGCCATCGGGAAGCTGCGGGACCTCGATGGCCCTTTTTGCGCGGTTGATGGCAGCAGCGAGTTCCTTCTGGACGGCGCAGAGAGCTTTGATGGACTCATGTCCGAACTTTAAAGCGGCGAGCATGTCGGCTTCGGAGATCTCCTTCGACTCCCCCTCCACCATGACGATGGAATCCTCGGTTCCGGCGACCATGACATCCATGTCGCTTTTTTCCAACTCGCCGAAGGTTGGGTTGATGATGAAGTTTCCGTTCACCCGTCCCACGCGAACCTCCGCAACCGGTCCGTCGAACGGGATATCGGAGACCATCAGGGCGGCAGAGGCGGCGCATCCACCCAGCACATCGCTATCATTTTGCGTGTCGGACGAATAGACCGTCACGAGCACCTGTGTTTCGTTGAAATAGTCCTTGGGGAACATCGGACGAATCGGACGGTCGATGAGGCGGGATGAGAGAACTTCCTTCTCGGTGGGCCTCCCTTCACGCTTGAAAAAGCCCCCGGGTATTTTCCCCGCTGCTGCCGTTTTCTCCCGGTATTCCACCTGGAGCGGGAAGAAATCCTGGCCTTCCTTCACATGGCGGGCGCTCACGACCGCTGCAAGAACCATCGTATCACCGTACCGGACCATCACGGCTCCATCGGCCTGCTTGGCAAAGCGTCCGGTTTCAAAGGAAAACGTCTTTCCACCCAGCGACAACTCTTTTGTAACCTTCATAATCTTTCTTTCTTCGCTAAAAGTACTTCATCCTGACGCCTACCACCCTGGTAGGCTTATTTGCGGATGTCCAGCTCCTGAATGATTTTTCTGTATCGTTCGATATCCTTCTTCATGAGATAATCGAGCAACCGGCGCCGTTTTCCCACCATTTTCAACAACCCAAAACGTCCATGGTTATCCTTCTTATGCTGGTTCAAATGCGGCGAGAGGCCGTTGATCGTTGCCGTGAGAATGGCAATCTGCACTTCCGGGGTCCCCGAGTCGTTCGGTCCCTTTCCGTATTTTTTCAGAATATCCGCCTTTTGTTCCTTGGTCAGTGACATTGCTGCTCCTTACGAAATGAATTGTTGATGAATAGATTCTTACACTTGCCGGGAAACGATGAGATTCCGATGATGCTGAGCGAGGAACCGCAACGTCTCTTCCCGGTCCTGGTGCATCTGCCGGATCAATGCCTCCACCGAATCGAACTTCAACTCGTCCCGCAGACGTTTGAGAATTCTTATGGTAATATTCCTGTCATACAGATCGGCGTCGAACTCGAGAATAAAAACCTCGACGGTCTGCTGCCCGTTGTCGGAAAAGGTCGGGCGTACACCGATGCTCAATATCCCCGCATACCGTTGATCATCCACCACCACCTCGACCACATAGATCCCGTTGGCAGGGATGAGCTTCCGATCGGTTGAGGTTCGGATATTTGCGGTTGGGAAGCCGAGCGATTTCCCCCTCCCATCACCGCGGACGACCGTTCCTTCGATGCTGTAGGGGCGTCCCAACATCCGTTCAGCCTTGTCGATGGCTCCTGCGAGGAGGTATTGGCGTATCCGCGAGCTGCTGACGACCTCTTCCTCCACGTGCACCGGCTTCATTGCCACCATCGAAAACTCAAATTCCTTCCCCAGCCGCAGCAACTCTTCAACGCTCCCCTCCCGGTCACGTCCAAAGTGATGATCGTATCCTTCGACCACCTCACTGACCCCGATCCGATGGACGAGGTAGTTTATGAAAAAATCCCGAGACGACTGGCGGGAGAACTCATACGTGAAGGGAACCACAAAGAACAGATCCACGCCAAGACGCTCACACAATCGCTCTTTTTCCTCCGGCGTTGTGAGCAGTTGAGCCGGTTTGCCGGAAAGAACTTCCTTCGGATGAGGCTCGAAGGTCAGGACAACAGCCCGTCCCTTGCGATTCTGCGCCCTCCGAACAACCTCCCCCAGTACTTCCTGATGTGCGAGATGAACGCCGTCAAACGAACCGACCGTTATCACAGAGTTTTTCTCGTAAGGGATTTTCTCAAGTCGGTGAACTGTCGTCATGGCCGATTTATCGGTCGCTGTTCGTCCCGCTCAGTGCGTGGTCCAATTGTTCCATCGTTATCGCATCGTGCACGGAATACGGACCAATACGAGTTCTCCGCAATGATGTCAGGACCGCGCCGCACCCCAACCGTGTTCCGACATCGTGGACGAGGGATCGGATATACGTCCCTTTGGAACAGACGACCCGGAACCCGACATCCGGTGGAGTGAACGAAAGGATCTCAAACTCCGCAATCTCTATTTCCTTTGCTTGCCGCTCGACTGTTTTGCCTTTTCTGGCAATCGCGTAAAGGGGCTTCCCTTTGTGCTTCGCGGCGGAATACATCGGTGGAACCTGTAGTTGTTTTCCCACAAACTGTTGGGCCGCCCCCGCGAGATGCTCGAGACTGACGCTTGCAGAATCCCTGCTGTCCGTCACAGCGGTTTCAAGATCAAAGCTCGGCGTCTGAATCCCCAGCCGAAACGTGCCGGTATACTCTTTCTCAAGACCCGCGTACTCGTCAAAGGACTTCGTCTTTTTTCCCGTGCAGACGATCAGCAGGCCGGTTGCTTTTGGGTCGAGCGTGCCTGCGTGGCCGACCTTTTTCCCATTGAGGGTAAAGCGAACCCTCCGCACAACGTCGAAGGAGGTCCAGTTCAACGGCTTATCAATCAGGAGAACCTGGCCCTCTTCCACGGACAAAGGGGTATGAGCGGTCCGGGGTGTCATCATTCACGTTTTTGTTCCTCCGAACCGGTATCCTTGTGAATTTTATGCAACAGGCTCTCGATGTGCATGGCATGGTCGAGCGATTCATCAAGATAGACCATGATCGAGGGCGTGAACTTGAGATGAAGGTTGCGCCCCAATTCCGTTCGGATGAAGGCTTTTTCGACCTCGAGCAACGCCAGGGTTTTCCGTTTTCGTTCCGCATCCCCGAAGACGCTGACGTACACCTTGGCGATCTTCAAGTCCGGCGTCATCCGCACTTCCGTCACCGTCATCAGGCCGTACTCTTCCATCCGAAAATGATGCTGGAAGATCTCACTGATGCGCTCCTTGACCAAGGATGATACTTTTTCCGTCCGTACCGACATAGCGACACTGCCTTACGCAAGCTTGCGTTTTGTTTCAACAATCTTATAGGCTTCAATGATATCGCCGACCTTGATGTCGTTAAACCCATCGAGCATGATACCACATTCGAAGCCCTGTTCCACCTCCCGCACATCCTCCTTGAAGCGTTTGAGCGAGGCGATGGCGCCGTCAAAGACGATGAGCCCGTCCCTGACAATCCGGACCTTGTTGTTCCGAACGATCTTCCCATCCTGGACATGGCATCCGGCGATCGTTCCGATCTTTGAGATCTTGAAGGTTTCGCGGACCTCGATCGTCGCAAGGATTTCCTCGCTAAGCGACGGTGCGAGCATACCTTCGAGGGCGCTCTTGACTTCGTTGATGGCGTCGTAAATAATACTGTAGAGCCGGATATCGACCTCTTCCGATTCTGCAAGCCGGCGCGCATTGAGGTTCGGCCTCACGTGGAAGCCGATGATCACCGCCCGTGATGCGGCGGCAAGCAGGACATCGGACTCCGAGATTCCTCCCACGCCCTTGTGAATGACAACCACTTTCACTTCACCGGTGGCGAGCTTCATCAAGGAATCGGAAAGCGCCTCGACCGAGCCATCGACATCTCCCTTGACAATAATAGGAAGATCTTTGACCTGACCCTGTTTGATTTGTTCGGAGAGATCATCGAGCGTTATGAGTCGGCGCTGGCGGAAATCCTGTTCGCGTTTCAGTTGTTGCCGCTTCAGGCTTATTTCCCGCGCTTCACGCTCACTGGAAAGGACGATAAACTCATCCCCCGCTTGCGGGATGCCGTCGAATCCGAGAAGTTGGACAGGCTGTGACGGGGTCGTCACTTCCACACGTTTACCCCGCTCATCGAACATCGCGCGTGCCCGCCCGCTCCACACGCCGCTGACAAAAGAATCTCCAATTTTGAGAGAGCCTTTTTGTACGAGCACTGTTGCGATAATGCCTTTGCCCTTGTCGAGTTCAGACTCGATGATAACGCCACGGGCGAGCCGGCCCGGGTTCGCCTTGAGATCCAGGACCTCCGCTTCCAGCAAGATCTTTTCGAGCAATTGACCGACATTTTTTCCACTCTTGGCGGAGAGTTCCACTGCCTGGTACTTACCTCCCCATTCCTCCACCAGGACTCCTTTTTCCGAGAGCTGTTGCTTGATCCGCTCGGGGTTCGCATCAGCCTTGTCGGTTTTGTTCATCGCGATGACGATGGGGACTCCTGCCGCCTGGGCATGACTGATCGCCTCGACGGTTTGCGGCATCACATTATCATCGGCAGCAACAACCAGCACGACGATATCGGTGACTTTGGCCCCGCGGGCACGCATGGCGGTAAAGGCCTCGTGACCCGGCGTATCGAGGAAGGTAATCTGTTTTCCATCCGGCAGGGTTACTTCATAGGCACCGATGTGTTGAGTGATTCCCCCCGCCTCTCCTGCAACGACATTCGCCCTCCGGATATAATCGAGCAACGAAGTCTTGCCGTGGTCGACGTGACCCATGATCGTGACGACCGGCGGCCTGGGCTTCAGGTCCTCGAGTGCATCCGGGGTATCGGCAAGCACATCGGCAGTAAATTCGGATTCGAAGTCGACCTGGAATCCAAATTCATCGGCCACAAGCTGGATCGTATCCTTATCCAACCGTTGGTTGATGGAGGCCATGATGCCCAGTCCCATGATCTTCTGGATAACCTCGGCAACAGAAGCCCGCATCAAGTCCGCAAGTTCCCCCACCGTGACGAACTCCGTCACACGAATCCTCGTCTTGCCGCGTTCCAGTTCCTCCTGGATCCGCTGTTCCTCCTCTTCGCGCTCCTTTTTCTTTCTCTTCCGGATGGCAGCCCGTGCACTGACCGAGACGTCTTCCATCTCCGCCAGGGTCTCCCGAATAGCTTTTTCAACCTCCTGCTCGTCTACTTCGGCATGGCGGACTTTTTTTCTCTTCCGTGCCTTGTTCTCAACTTCATCCTCCGCCGCTCCAGGTTTCCCGGCGGCCTTTTTCGGGAGATCGCGAAGTTTCTTCTTCTTTTTCTTTTTCTTCTTCTCGTCTGATTCCTCAGCGGGCGGACCGGCCTGGGCAGCCTTGGCGACCTCCATTTTACCTTTGATCGTCAAGCCTCTCCGGGGACGAGAGAGAGCCTGTTCCAACGGGCTCAATCGTTTCACACCGGGACGCGAGGGAGGTTGAGCGGCAACAGGTTCCTTTTCGGCAACCGGCTCTTCCGGCGCGACAACTTCCTGAACCACCGGAGGTTCCTTCTCGGGTTGCTCCTCCTCAGCAGAACTTTCCACGGCAGGGATCGTTTCTAACGGAGCCTGTTCTGCGACGGCGACAGGTTCCGGCCCCTCCATGGTTTCGGCGGGAGCCTCTTCCGCCTGCTTTTTGTCGGGCTTCTCCGGCGTCTCCTTCTTGCGCGAGGAACGGAACTCCTGGAGCTTTCGCTGATGCCGTTCAGCGACATCCCGCTCCTTTTTGAAGTGCCCCATGATGGCGGACATCATGTCGTCCGTCACGGACGACATGTGGTTCTTCACCTCAAAGCCTTTTTTCCGGAGAAACTCGATGATCGTTTCGCTCGAAACGTTCAGCTCTGTGGCCAGCTTGTAGATCTTTATTTTTTTCGCTGCAGTTTCTGCCATTCTGGAAATTGCCTTTTTACCAACGCGCAAATGATGGGTTACTCTTTTTTCTCGTCGTCAGGAGCCGTAGTCGCTTCGTTCTGATCCGAAACTGCGCTCTCGCCTGCGGGAGCCTCTTCGGCCGGTGGCACCGACGCCTGCTCTTCGGGCTGCGCCGCCGGTTTCTCAGCAGGTGCATCTCCCTCAGGTTCGCCCCCTTCCTCGATTTCCGCTTCTTCAAGCCCCCTCCTCAGCATCGTGACGATCTCATCGATTTTCTCACGTTCGACGCCGAGGGTGGCGACGAGTTCTTCCTTCGGGGTGTCGATCACATCACGGACGCTTTCGTACTTCTCATCAAAAAACTTATGGAACAGAACATCGCCAAGTTCCTCGCGGAATTCGGAGAGGTCCATGTCATATTCTTCGTCCTCCCCTCCTTCCTTCACCAGTTGGATATCATACCCCGTCAGCTTGGAGGCGAGACGGACATTCTGGCCGTTTTTTCCGATGGCCAGGGAAACCTGGTCCGCCGCGACCGTCACGCTCGCTTTCTTGTTTTCCTTGTCCAGGACGACTTCCTTCAGCTTGGCCGGCGACAACGACCGCGTGATAAAATGCATCGACTCGTCCGTCCAGTTGATCACATCGATGTTCTCATTGTTCAACTCGCGAACGATCGCATGGATGCGGACTCCCTTCATGCCGACGCAAGCGCCCACGGCGTCGATCCGATCGTCATGGGAGAGAACGGCGACCTTGGCCCGATCGCCCGGTTCCCGCGCGATTGCTTTGATCTCAATAATGCCATCATAGATTTCGGGGATCTCGATCTCGAACAGGCGCATCAGGAAATGCGGGTCTGTTCTCGAAATGATGACCACGGGGTTTCCGGCTCCCTTTCGAACTTCCTTCACCACCGCACGGATGGTGTCCCCTTTCTTATAGCGCTCCTTGTAGATCTGTTCGTTGCGGGGCAGGATGAGTTCATTCTTATTGTGGATGACAAGGATCTCACCTTTCCCTTTCCGGATCTGGTAGATCTCACCAACAACGATTTCGCCCAGGGCGCCCGAATACTCATTGTAGATCGCTTCCCGTTCGATCTCCTTGATACGCTGGTTCAGGTTCTGTTTGGCGCTGACCACCAGTCGGCGACCAAAGCTCACCAGCGGAACGATCTCGACGTAATCCTCTCCCACGTCGAGGGCCTCACCCGACTTCTGGCTCGCCTCCTTGAGGCTAATCTGTGTCACGGGATCGGCCACCTCCTCCACCACCTCCCGCTCAAGATAGATTTCAATATCCCCTTTGTCCATATTGACGACGACTTCAAACTTCGCGGTCGGTCCGTACTTCTTCCGGACCATCATCCCGAAGATGTCCTCGACAATGCCAACAAGGATATCCTTATCGATCCCCTTTTCGCGAACCATTTGGGCAAATGATTCGACAATTTCGTGATTCATCTCATCCTCCAAACAAGGTACTCGGTCACTACCACGGCAATACTTCCTTCATTTCTATGATCTGTGAATAGTTCAGTTGCACCGGTTCACCCTTTTCCGGAGTGAAGGTGATACGTTCCTGTTCGACCCCCTCCAGGATTCCCGTCAGGGTTGACGGGGCGTCCTTCCCCTGATACTGCACCGTGAAGCGCCTTCCGATATTCTTCGGATATTGTCTCAGCAAACGGAGCGGCTTGTCGATGCCGGGGGAGGAAAGTTCAATCTGGTAGGAACGTTCGAAGACTCCCTCGCTCTCCAGGATCAATCCGAACTCCCTGCTGATTTCGGCACATTGCTCTATCGTGACTCCCTTGTCCGTATCGACAAATGCCTGAATGTTGGTGCCGCGACGATCGTTCCGGAGAACAAGATCCACAAGAAACGCCTCATGCCTCTCCAGAATAGGGGTCAACAATCTCTCAACGGTCGGCTTGATTGCTGCAAGACTCATAGGATTTTCGCACCGCGATCGCTCGTCAAAAAAAATAGCCCGAAAAGGCGGGCTATTCTTGAAACGAGGCTCATCAATATAGAGATTCACCCACCAAGAAGCAAGGGATTCCTTTAGAAAGTTGTCACGGTTTCATGATGCTTATAGAACAAGGCGATCTTCTCCGCCGCGGCCACGGGATCATCAATGATTTCAAAGCGATTCAGGTCTTCCTCCCCTATCAGCCCCTCCTTGAGCAAAGTGCTCCTGATCCATTCGATGAGTCCGTTCCAATACTCCGAACCCATCAAGATAATGGGGAACGGTTTGGTTTTACCCGTCTGGATCAGGGTGATTGCCTCAAAGAACTCGTCCAGCGTTCCAAATCCCCCGGGGAGAACGACAAACCCATGGGCATACTTGACAAACATGACTTTCCGAACGAAGAAATGCCTGAAGGTGACAAGACGATTGCGATCGATGTACGGGTTGGCGGATTGTTCATGCGGGAGCTCAATGTTCACTCCGACCGAAGCTCCCCCCTGCTCCTTTGCCCCTTTATTTCCCGCCTCCATGATGCCGGGGCCTCCTCCTGTCAGCACGTTGAAGCCGCGCTTTACCAGTTCGTGCGCCACACGTACACCCAGCTCGTAGTACCGTGAGCCGGGTTTCACCCTGGCCGACCCAAAGATCGAGACGAGATTCTTTTGCCTGGACATCAAGGTGAACCCGTCGACAAATTCCGCCATCACCCGGAAAATACGCCAGATATCCTCCTGGGCATGGGAGAGGGAGTCCAATTGTTGTTCATGGTTCGGGGAGATGGATGGTTCGATCATGGAGACCTCTGTATTGACCGCGAAACAACTTGTAAGGGAGAGTTAAAGAGCGAGAAAATTCTTGAGGAGCTCCTTGCCGTGCCGTGTGGCGATCGACTCCGGGTGAAACTGGACGCCGTAGGTTTTTGAGGTCTTGTGCTGAACTCCCATGATGACCCCGTCGTTCGTCCAGGCCGTGACGTGCAATTCCGGGGGAAGCGTGTCCTTTTCAACCACCAGGGAATGATAACGCGTGGCGGTAAACGGCATGGGCAACCCGTTGAAGATCCCCTCGCCCGTATGGTGAATGGCGGAAGTCTTGCCATGGACGATGGAAGGGGCTTTGATGATCTTGCCGCCGAATGCTTCGCCAATTGCCTGGTGGCCCAGACATACGCCAAGGATCGGTATCTCTCGATGGAGGGACTTGATGAGTTCGACCGAAACGCCCGCCTCTTTCGGAGTGCATGGGCCGGGTGAGATCACGACCTTCTCCGGCTTCATCCTTCGGACATCCTCCACCGTGACCTGGTCATTCCGCACCACCGTCAGTGTTGCACCGAGCTCCCCCAGGTATTGAACCAGGTTGTAGGTGAACGAATCGTAATTATCGATGACAAGGATCATGAGTCGGCACGCAATCCTGAGCTGATCAGAGTGTGAATCGTCATAAGGGTTACGTCAGAAGTTCAAATGCCTTAAGATTAGCCCCCAGCTTCTCGAGGGTTTCCTCATATTCACGTTCCGGGGTTGAGTCAAATACAATTCCCGCGCCGGCCTGAAAATACACCGTTGCGTCCTTTGCCACCATCGTCCGGATGGCGATGCACGAATCCAGGTTTCCCGAAAAGTCGATATACGCGATCGCCCCGCCGTATACACCCCGCTCGACCGGTTCGAGCTCCGCGATAATTTCCATCGCCCGAATTTTTGGGGCCCCGGACAACGTACCTGCAGGGAAGCAGGAATACAGGGCATCCACGGGTGTCAGTTCCTTCTTAAGTTGGCCGCGTATGTTTGAGACGATGTGCATGACATGGGAATATCGTTCAATCGTCATAAACTGGTCCACCGTCACGGTTCCATAATCGCAAATTCGTCCAAGGTCGTTCCTCCCAAGATCGACCAACATCAGGTGCTCAGCTCTCTCTTTTTCGTCCTGCAACAGTTCCTGCTCCAGTCGTCTGTCCTCCTCCGGTGTCCCCCCCCTCCGGCGCGTTCCGGCGATGGGTCGAGTCTCAACGATGCCATTTTCGACCCGAACGAGCATCTCCGGAGACGACCCGATGATGAAGAATTCTTTGAAGTTGAGGAAGTACATATAGGGGGAGGGATTGACGCCCCTGAGTGTTCGATAGAGATCGAACGGGTCCACGCTTCCCCGCTGTTTTAAACGCTGGGAGAGGACAACCTGAAAAATGTCCCCTTCCGCGATATACTCACGCGCACGCGTAACGCTCCGGCAGAATGTTTCCTTCTGGATCCCCCGTTCAATGGCACCGTGGGCTCTGGCGGACCCGATCGCAAGAGGGACCGGCTGCTGGAGGATGCGTTTCAGCTTGGTGATCTCTTCAACAGCTTTCTCATATTCCGCCCTGAGGTCAGGTTCCGCAAGCCCGGAGGTAGGGAGGTAGGCATTGGAGATCAGGAACAACTGGTGCAGGAGGTTGTCGAATACGAGAACGACATCATAAAACATCAGGAAGATATCGGGGATGTGCAGTTCGTCCTTGTCGACCGCGGGGACATTTTCGACAAGCTGTACCGACTCATAGCCAAAGTAGCCGACAGCGCCTCCGGAAAGGCGTGGCAGACCGGGGACGGGGACGGTCCGTATATGTCCGAATATCGCCTTGAGCGCTGTCAATGGATGCTCGTCCGGAGAGACGAGAGAGGGGAGCACCTTCACGTCATCGTGATAGGTCTCAATAGTGAACTTCCTTTCCGTGGCGGAAAAGCTCATGAAAGGATTATAGCCGAGGAAGGAATACCGGCCGATGTTCTCCCCTCCTTCGACGCTTTCCAGGAGAAAGGAATAAGGGCTTTGGTCACGGAGTCTCAGGTAGACCGAGACGGGAGTGTCGGCATCGGCAAGCAGCGATTCAAAAACGGGAATGACATTCCCCCGAACGCTCAATGTTTTAAACTCTTCGAACGATGTCATACGGCCTGGTGAATTTTCACCGAGTTGGTGTACACTGTTCTGCTATACGTCAACCGACGGCCATTCGATCGAGCAATGCTCTCCTTCAAATGACTGAACGAGCCTGCGCATATCGTCAGGAACCGGTTTCGATTTGTTCGTTTTCGGGTCAAGCCACACATGGTAGGCGACATTTTCCACGATCCGCTCCCCCGTCGACGCCCGCTCGACGATCCCCTCCATCGCAAAACTGGAGTTCTTGATGAAGGAAATCCGCGTGGAAACAATGAGGAGGTCATCGAACATGGCCGGGGCAAGATAATCGATTTCGTTCCGGACCAGGACCACCCTGGAGTCACTGTTGATGGAATTGAGATCGACCTTCGCTCCGATGTGCCTGAGATATTCAACCCGTCCCACTTCACAATAGAGCAGATAATTGCCGTTGTGGACGATCCCCTGCCAATCCACCTCATAATTTCTTACGCGGAGCTGGGTCGAGTGTTTAAAGATCTTCTTATCGAGCATGGAGGTCAGGAAAGAAGTGATTGAAAGGTCGCAGCTGCGTGATGCACATCCCTCAGGGAAACATCCATATGCATGACGGCCCGCACAGATCCGTATCCCGCATCGGTCAGCAGGATCTGATTTGCCCGGAGGAGTGCCAGGATATCGGCAGGCGACTTTCCCATTTGCTCAACATTGATGATCACGATATTGGTATGCACCCCCTCCAGGTCCACCTTTATTCCGGGAGTTGAAGCAACGGCTTTCGCGAACAACGTTGCTTTTTCATGATCCTCACGCAAGCGCTCGACATTATTTTCCAGGGCAAACAGGGCCCCCGCCGCGATAATTCCTGCCTGCCGCATTCCCCCACCGAAGAGTTTGCGATACTTCCGGGCTTTCGTGATCAATTCTTCCGAGCCGACAAGTGCCGACCCAATCGGAGCGCCCAGGCCTTTCGAGAAACACACGGAGACGGTATCAAAATATTGAGCATACTCCCGTGGATGGATGCCGCTCGCCACCCATGCATTCCACAGCCGGGCCCCGTCGAGATGCAGTTTTAAGCCGATTGCCTTGGCAAAGGTGTAGGTTTGCTTTAATTCATCGATCGGATACACCGTCCCCCCCGCCATGTTATGAGTATTTTCAAGACACACCAACGAGGTCCTCGGCATATAGTAGGCGGAAGAACGGACGGCGGGGGCGATATCGGCCGCACGAAGAATTCCACGCACTCCGCGAACGGGGTACAGTTGGACGTTCGAGAGAACCGTGGGGGCGGCCGTCTCGTAATTAAAGATGTGCGATGCCTGCTCGACGATCACTTCATCCCCCGGCTGTGTCTGGGTCTTCAACGCAAGTTGGTTCGCCATGACACCGGTGGGAACGAACAGCGCCGAGGGCTTCCCGAGCAAGGCCGCTACCGAGTCCTGAAGACGGTTCACGGTAGGATCTTCTCCGAACACATCATCACCCACCTCTGCCTCTGCCATTGCCCTCCGCATCTCGGGGCTTGGCTTTGTGACGGTATCGCTTCGCAAATCTATGAAATTCGTCATACGTCGGTTCTCTCTTCTTTCTCCGCGACCAATGCCAAAATAACGAATAGCCCGGAGCAAAACAAACAGAGAATCGCAAAGAGGTCGCCGTGGCTCGTATAAAATGTCTGGTCGCTTGTCGGGATGATCCTCGTCGTTACGGTTGCTGCCGTATACATGGATGTTTTCTCATGGATCCTTCCAACGGGATCGACAAAACCTGAGATACCGCCGTTGGCGGCCCTGATAATCCATCGACGATTTTCAATGGCCCGAAGCGAAGCGTAGCTCGCATGTTGATACGCGCCGGATGTGTTCCCCCACCAACTGTCGTTCGTGATGATGACGAGGAACTCAGCCCCCCGGAGGACGAAATTCCTGACATACTCGGGGAACACCGATTCATAGCAGATCATCACACTGAATGGGACACGGGCAGTGTTGACCGGGAGTACAAAGAGGGCCGTATCCCGTCCAATTCCCCACATCCCGATTCCGACATTCCACTTCAGGGGTTCGATCAGAAAGCTGAGGGCATCCGCGTATGGAATCCGTTCACCGAAGGGAACCAGGACCACCTTTCTGTAGATCGTTCCGACCTCACGACCGGGAATGAGAAGGGTGGCTGAGTTGAAATTTTCATAAAAGACATTGGAATCAAAAATCCTGTTCGCGGTTTTCGGTGCGCTCAGGGAATCATACCACACCGTCGTGGGAAGTCCCGTCAAAACGGGAACATTGATGGAGTCAAGGCGTGTCCGGAGGGCAGACCACCGCATGGCATTACGCGAAGAGAGGATCGGGAACGGGATTGCCGTCTCAGGCCATACAACAAGGTCCGGCTTGAAGTTCACGAGGCCTTCCGTTTCTTCCACGAGTGCCCGGAGCTGCTTCTCATAGGCGACGGATTTATCAGCGTATCCCTCCCCCCATTTTTCCCATGGGTCGATGTTCGGCTGGATCACACCGACCTTGATACCTTCACTCGGGGGAGCCTCGTCATACCTTCCGATCACGATCATCCCATAGAGAAAAGGGGCGACATAAAGGGTTGCGAGGGCTCCCATCGCGATGTACGACTGCCGGGATCGCAGGCTCCACGTACCGGTCGCAACATTCGCAATGAGCAGGAATCCAACGATGTTAAAAACCAGGAGAAGGGCTGAAAGACCGTAGGTGGAAGTGTATTCCACAAGCTGAAGGCGGTAGAGATCGTACGCCTGGCTGTTTCCGAGCGCCATCCATGGAAATGCAAACTCGGTGATGGAATGAAGATACTCAGAGGATATCCAGAACATCATGAATCCTCCAAGTCCTGCGAGCAATCCGAGGCGTTTTCGCACGAACCATGTCAGGATCATTCCCGGCCAATAGAACAAAGGGTGAGCAAGAAGGATCGCCGTACCGGAAGCCATGAGCCATGGATCCTTCATATGGGTATAACCGGCTGTCCAGTACACTGTAATCACGTGGAAGACGAACAACATCAGATAGGAGTAGCGAAGGAATTGCCACCCTGACCGGATTGTCCCCATGAGGAGAAAAAACGGGATGAAGCCGACATACCCGAGGGAATAGAGAGGGGAAGGAGGAAAAGCAAAACCGATCATCGCACCGGAGGCAATGGCCAGGGCAGCGCGATGCCATGGCGTTCCGACGGAGATCCCGGGGGTTTGAGATTCTCTCTTCATGGTTCGGAAGTCGCCCGGGCTTTCCGTTCGGCGAGCCATGCAGCGGTTTTGATATACAGAAGCAGGATGACGAGCCCCGCAACCAGTCCCAGGACGGCGCCCGCGAGAATGTCGGAAGGATAATGCACACCCACATAGACCCGCGAGAATGCCACCGTGCCCGCGAAAGTGAAGAATGCCCAGGTCCATTTCCGTTCGAAATAGGAGAGGACCAGGGCCGCGGCAAAATTGTTCACGGCGTGCGAGGAGGGAAACGAATAACCGCTTCCACAGCTGACGAGCAGATGGACATCGGGAAGAGTATGACAAGGCCGAAGCCGCTCAAAGAGGTGCTTCAGGAACGAGCTGTTCAGCTGGTCGCCCAGGGCGATGGTCGGAATGAGGAGCAAAGCCGCCAGGCGACCCTGCTTCCCTCCTTTCACCAGCAGAAGCAGCCAGAGAATTGCCGCAACGACCAGGGCAACCGGCTTTTTATTCAGATCGGTTACGAACGGCATCATGAAATCGAACAACGGGTTCTGAAGCGTGTGGTTGCCGAAATAGAACAGGCTGAGGTCGAGGCTCGAGAGGAACTCTGTCACAAAAATGGCCGGGGGCTAGTGAGGAGATTCTTGTGGCTTGTTGTTGGAGCGTTTCAGATATAGCCGGACCAAAAGGATGATGGCCGTGAGGGCGATCAGGGATGTGACGATCGTACTGTACGCTTCGAGGTAACCCCCGATTTGCTGCCAGTTTTCCCCAACCGCCCGCCCCGTCGAGAGGAGAATGAAATTCCAGATCAGGGCACTGATGAAGGAGAGCAGGACAGAAAGGGGCAGGGAGAGTTCCGACATGCCGGCAAAGAAGGAAACCACAGCCCTTCC
>JACPUH010000080.1 GCA_016192345.1 Ignavibacteriales bacterium
CAGACCTCTCCCTTACCACTTGGGTACGGCGCCAGGACCAAACTGGGGACGGAGTCGTTAAGAAATCCAGTCAACAACTCCGGCCTAACCTCCTCCCCATACAATAAAAACCCCGTTGCCTGGTGGGAGTTTGTGGCAACGGGGTAAGTTCATAGAGGAAGTGAGTCCGCCAATCCTATTGCTTGGAGGATTGTCGGATGTCCCTTTCCCCTGACGGGGTTGGGGACAGAGCGGGAAACGGGACTCGAACCCGCGACATCAACCTTGGCAAGGTTGCGCTCTACCAACTGAGCTATTCCCGCAATGGGTGAGCAAATATAAGAAAAACCCCTTGCGGAGGCAAGAACTTTTTCCATCACCCTGCGGTCTCCAAGAATCACTCGCTTGAAAAATATAGACCCCCCAAACCACAAAGTCAAGAGTTTCTCAAAATTTTTTCCTGTCCCCGGCCCGCTGAAGTAAATCGCTGTAGGAACCTGCGACCACTGCATTCTTGCGGATCTCCAACGCCTTCCATAATTCCTTCATGAGCGTGCGCGCCTGGCGTTTCCCGTTTGTGACAAGGACCTCGAACTCGAGGAAATTCCCTAACCCCTGCACCGTGTCCAGATGAATTCGGGAGTTTTTGTACAAAAATAACCTCCTCTCCTTTTTCACCACGCATAGTACGCCCAGAAGGTCAGCCAGGAGTCTCTTCATCTCCCCGGGTCCTTCGATGGGTATGCAACGATAGTCGGAATAGCGATTCCCTTTGAAATTTCTTCGATGATAATAAATGAGCTCACTCCGTTTCCCTTGAGTCTCCCGAACTTTGAGCCTCCCACTGGGAGAGCGATAGTAGGTGTCCGTTTGAGCCAAAACGCCCCCACGACGAGCGCCGAGCTTGAATACAAGCGAGGAGGCATGCCGGATGGAGGCGGTGCGTATTTTCAGTTCGAGATTGGAGGGCATTCCAGTTGCGTCAAGTACACTAAAAACAAAAACGAGAGCCCAAGGGTCTCTCGTTTGAAGAACGCAAGCACCTTCGGAATCACCGGTTGATTTCTACGATTTTATACTCGAGAAACCCAGCCGGCACCTTAATTTTCACCACCTCCCCCTGCACTTTTCCCATCAGTCCCTTTCCAAACGGGGAGGTAATGGATATTTTGTTTTTTTCGAAATCAGCCTCCTCGGGGGAAACAAGACGGTATTCGATCACCTCACCCGTTTTCAGGTCCTTGAGCTTCACGAGGGAAAGAATATATACTTTGTCGTTTGGAAGATCCGAGCTTTCAATAATACGGGCGCGTGAGAGCGTTTCTTCCAGCTTCGCAATGCGAATTTCCAGATGTTCCTGCGCTTCCTTTGCGGCATCATATTCGGCATTCTCACTCAGATCACCATAACTCCGCGCTTCGGCGATCTTTTGCGCCATCTCTGCACGGCCATGGAATTTTAACTCCCGCAACTCGGCCTCAAGCTCCACCACCCTCTCGCGGGTCAGGTACACCTGACCGTTATTATTCTCTCCCATAAATCCTCCATAAACCGCAAAGGAACAAGACAAAAAGAAAAGCCAACATCCCGTTGGCAACGAGATGGTGGCTATGAAAAACTCGTTTGCAAAGTAGATGAAAAATCTGTTAGACGCAAGTGAAAAACCGCGGGGAAGTGCATCTTCGCCGAAACTCTAACGCGGCTTCACGAGCAGGAGGTGACCCATTTTGTCCCGTTTCACTTTCAGATATTGTTCATTGTGCGAATTCGAGTCGATCTCCAGGGGAACCCGCTCAACGATCTCCAGGCCATAGCCATGGAGGCCAACCACCTTCTTGGGATTGTTTGTCATCAGCCTCATCTTCCCAACGCCCAGGTCTCTCAGGATTTGCGCCCCGATTCCATAATCTCTCAAATCCGGACGGAAGCCGAGTTTCTCGTTAGCCTCGACCGTGTCCATCCCTTCATCTTGCAACTTATAGGCTTTCAACTTGTTCAGCAATCCGATTCCCCGACCTTCCTGGCGCATATACAGCACAATGCCCTTCCCTTCTTTCTCCACCATCTGCATGGCGGCAACCAGTTGATCATTGCAATCGCACCGCAGGGAGCCGAACACATCACCGGTAAGGCACTCTGAATGGACCCGGACAAGGGTTGGTGTGTCGGGGTGGATATCTCCCTTCACCAGGGCAACGTGGTCCTTGGAATCGGTCTGACTTTTGTACAGATGGATTGCGAAGTGGCCGAAGCGCGATGGAAGGTTCGTCGACACGATCCGCTGCACCAGCTTTTCCCGCTGCATACGGTACTCAATAAGGCTTCGCACGGAAATAAGCTTCATGTCAAATTTCCGGGCAAGTTGTTGAAGCTGGGGCACCCGCGCCATCGTACCATCTTCATTGAGAATTTCGCATAGAACCCCTGCTGGCTGCAGACCCGCGAACCGGCAAAGATCCACAACGGCTTCCGTATGGCCGGCCCTGCGCAACACGCCCCCCTCGGCCGATTTCAAAGGAAAAATGTGGCCGGGCCGCGCAAGATCGCTTGCCTTGGTCGCGGGGTCAATCAACGCCCTGATGGTGGCCGCACGATCGGCTGCCGACACCCCTGTTGTCGTACCATGGATATAGTCGATGGAAACAGTAAACGGGGTCTCATGCAACGAAGTGTTCGCCTCCACCATGGAATCCAATCCCAACTCCATGGCCCGGGCACTGGTGATCGGGGCACAGACGACCCCGCGCCCTTCCCGGGTCAGGAAATTAACGATCTCCGGCGTGACCTTCTCCGCTGCCACGACAAAATCCCCTTCATTTTCACGGTCTTCATCATCAACGACGATCAGAATTTTGCCCGCTTTGAAATCCTCGATCGCCTCTTCAATCGTATCGAAATGTTTCACCCTTGCATCAGACATAAACGTCGCTTACGCGCTCCGGTTGCTTTGAATTACTTCGTTGGTTCAGGCTCAGCTTCTTTTGCCACTGCGGAGATGGAGCCCCGGTCAACTTTCACTTTTACAGAATCGGCGATCTGCACCAGGGCAGTTTTCTCCTCAATCCCCACAATCGTCCCGTGGATGCCCCCCGACGTAACGACCTTATCTCCCTTCTTGAGGGCATCGAGCATTTTTTGACGCTCTTTCTGCCGTTTCTGTTGCGGACGGATAATCATAAAATAGAAGATTAAAAAGATGAGGCCGAACAAAACGATGGATTGCATAAATCCGCCGCCGGCATCTCCTTGCCCCTGGGGGGCCATCAACATAACGTAGTATCCGATCAAGTAAACCTCCTGGATTCTTGTGGGTGAACGATGTGCCTAGTGTTGTACTGAATCTGTCTCCTCTTGGATGCGTTCAAGAGTACGATGTTTCCATGAAGAAAATCGTTGCTCAAGGATGGCCTTGCGGGCCTCTCTCATGAGCCAGAGATAATGTGTCAAATTATGGATCGTCGCCAGCTGCAGGGCAAGGATTTCCTTCACCAGGAAGAGATGCCGCAGGTAGGCTCGTGTAAAGTTTTGACAAAGATAACAAGGACACTCCGGATCGACAGGCCGAAAATCACTCTTGAATGCGGCATTCCTCAGGTTGAAGGTTCCCGACCTTGTAAAAAGGTTTGCGTTGCGGGCATTACGCGTCGGCAGAACGCAATCGAACATATCCATACCCCGCTCAATCGCCTCAAGGAGATTCTCCGGCGTCCCCACGCCCATCAAATAGCGTGGCTGGTCCCGTGGAAGGACCGATTCGCACGTTTCCGTGATCTCATAGAGTACGTCAACTGGTTCTCCCACCGCCAACCCTCCAATGGCGTAGCCATCGAAACCCATGTCCACCAGCCCCCGGACACTCCGTTTTCGGATTTCCGGATAGATACTTCCCTGAACAATGCCAAAGAGCGCCTGCGCATGACCATAGAGAGAGGGACCCGCGATAAAAGCCTCCTTGCATCGCCGGGCCCACCGGAGAGTTCTCTCGTTGGACTGCCTCGCGTATGCCTCTTCGCACGGAAACGGCGTGCACTCATCGAGCACCATCATAATATCAGAGCCAAGGGCCCGTTGAACGGAGATCACCGATTCCGGGGTAAAGATGTGCTCCGAGCCATCGACGTGGGAACGGAATGTCACTCCCTCTTCCTCGATGTCGCGCAGACCCGCGAGGCTGAAGACCTGAAAACCTCCGCTATCCGTCAGGATGGGGAGGCGCCAACTTATGAAGGTATGTAGACCTCCAGCCGCATGCAAGACCGATGTTCCGGGGCGTAGATACAGATGGTACGTGTTGCCAAGAATGATTTGAGCCCCAAGGTCAAGTAACTCCCGTTGCTCGATCGCCTTCACCGATCCCTGGGTTCCCACCGGCATGAAGATCGGTGTTTCAATCACGCCATGGTCTGTCTCAATGATCCCGGCCCGCGCCCTGCCATCCTGCGCAACGAAGGTGAACTTCAAGAGTTCCTTTTCAGAGGTTAAGAGGGGGAAGCAACTATCAACAAAAATCCGCCGCGGGATTCCTCACACGGCGGATTAGCATAATCACTATGTTCTGAACCGTTACTTCTGCAGGCGGAACCGGACAGGGATTGACATGCGGACCTTCACGGCCTTCCCCCTCTGTTTACCCGGTTTGAATTTTGCCTTCATCACGGCGGATGCAGCCGCTTCGTCGCACCCGGCCCCAATCCCCTTCTTGATCTCCGTGCGCGTCACAGCACCGGATTCATCGACAAATGCTTCGACATAAACGGTCCCCTCAACGCCGGCCCGTCTGGCAATTTCAGGGTATACAACAAGACTCTGAATTGCTCCAATACCTCCAATGGGCTCCGGAAGATCTTCAACCGCGATAAAGTACGTTTCCTCGTCCTCTTCTTGTTTCGGTGGAGGAGGAGCGACTTCCTTCGTGATATCGACCTCCGTGCTCTGGATCGTCACATCATCCAGGGCTTCGTCACTGGGAGCTTCAATAGGAATGAGCGGTTTCGGGGGCGGGGGCGGACGGTTCTCCTGCTTCGTGACGTCAATATCTTCCACGTCCACAAGCTCTTGTGAGGCCTTCAAGATCACCTTCGGTCCCTGGAGGTCGGGAAAGAACTTAAACGCGACAATCATCAGAGCCAGTGAGATGATAAGGCCGATCTCAAATGTCTTGTTGTATTTCAGCCTTAAATCGACCTCGGGATTCTTCCGAACCATATGAACTCTCCTTTGTGTTCGTCAAATAACCTGTGGTGAATATAAAAAGAAAAAGGGCCCTTGTCAAACTTCTTCTACATTTTCCCTGCGCCTGCGAAGCTGACCCATTGAGATGAACAAAAGCACGAAAAGCAAAGCTCCAGTAAAATCAGCCACAACATCCACAATATCGGAGGTCCGCGCCGGTACAAAACTCTGATAATACTCATCCAGGACGCCATACAGTGTCGTAGCCATCAAGGCCGCCCATATATCATGACGCCGCAACCACCCAAAACGTTCCTGAAAAAAGAACGCCCTTCTGGTCAGGAAACAAAGAACAAACCACATAATGGCATGGAAGACCTTATCCAGCCCCTCCGGGCTCTGGAGCTTGGCAAAGGCGCTCCAGGAAGAGAGGAAGAAAATGAAGATCAACCAGAGGAGGGGTGGAAACTGGTATTTGAGAATGTGCTTCAGACGCTGCCCCTCTGTTCGGACTGGACAAAAGAGGCAGGGAGAAACTCCAGAAGATCCTGGGCCACAATGCTTCGAGCCCCGAGTTGTTGCGCAGCGAGATCACCCGCCAAACCGTGCACAGAGACCCCGGCGTACGCGGCGGATCCATGGTCCATTCCTTGGGCCCACAATCCGGCGATGAGTCCGCACAGGACGTCCCCCGAGCCCACGGTAGCCATCCCCGGGTTCCCGGTGGCATTCACATAAATCCTCCCGTCGGGAGTCCCCGTCATAGTAGGCGCACCCTTCAAAACAAATGTGACTCCACCCTGCTGCGCACCGTTTCGGACAGAATCCACGCGTTCTTTTTCTATCTGCCTGGAGGAAACTCCCAGGAGGCGTGAAGCCTCACCGGCGTGTGGTGTCAAAACCATCGTTGCTTTGATTTTTTTCAGCGTTGTCAATCCCATAGAAGCCACCACTGCCAATGCATCGGCATCAAGAACCAGTTTCCCGGTGGCGTGCATGATGAGGTTTCTCAAAAGTACCTGAGTCTCCCGGTGTAACGAAAGGCCCGGCCCAAGCACAACGACATCCGCCCATCGAATTTTTTCAGAAATGATCTCCAGAGCGGAAAGCGCCACGGTCCCTTCAGCGGTTGATGGAACAGGAAGCACAATGGGTTCCGTCAGCTTGCGTGCAAGAATGGGGTACACGGCATCGGGTGTTCCCAGAAGAACAGCCCCTGCCCCGGAGCGCAGTGCGGCTGAAGCGGCGAGGGCGGCGGCTCCCGTATATCCTCGCGATCCGGCAAGAATAAACACTTTCCCGACCGTGTATTTATGCGCAGACGCCGAACGGCGAGGAAGGAGGCTTCGAACATCGCCCGGCGTCACCAACTTCATCTGAAACACAGGAGCATTGGAGACAATGGGAGGAAGGCCGATATCGACCAAAACGACTTTACCCGCCCGGTCCTGTCCTTCGTTGCAGAGCAAACCCGTTTTGATCAAACCGAATGTGGCGGTCACCGTTGCTCTCACCGCGGTGTTTTCCACGACACCGGTGCTTCCATGAACTCCTGAAGGGATATCGAGTGCAAGGACGGGGAATTTCTGTCCGTTCAACCAATCGATTCCCCGTTTGGCAATCCCCGTCACCTTTCCGGAAAACCCGGTCCCGAAGATTGCGTCGACCGCACAATGAATAGGCGGAAGGCCACGAAGAGTCTTCGGAGCGAAGGATGTTATCACGAGTTGCCCGGGATGCGCCCCCTGCAACTTCTTGAGAATGATGAAATTTTTTTTTGCGTCCCCCTTCATCTGACGAGGAGAGGCAAACAGAAGGACAATCACCCTCGCTCCTTTACTGAGAAGGAGCCGGGCAACGACAAACCCGTCTCCCCCATTGTTTCCCTTTCCACACAAAACGAGGATGGTCTTTTGCCTGCAGGGACCGAAACGTTCTTCAAGACACTGAACACTCCCCCGACCGGCATTCTCCATCAACACCAGGCCGGGAATTCCAAAGGTCCGGATGGCGGTCCTGTCACACCATTGCATCTCTTGTGCCGTAACAACCGTTTGCATGGAGGCGGGTTACAACTTGAAGAACGTTTTTGAAATATCGACGACGAGCGAAGGATAGAGACCCAGCAAAATCACCAGCGCCGCAATCACCCCAATGACCGCAAAGGCAAATCCGGGGACACGCTCTTCAATCGTCGCGTTGCCATCACGGAAATACATCACCATCACCAAACGAAGGTAATAATAAACGGAGATGACGCTCGTGAGTACGCCGATCACCGCGAGCCAGACGAGATCGGCCTTCACGGCGGCGAGAAACACATAATATTTGCCGAAGAACCCAGCAAAAGGGGGAATACCGGCAAGGGAGAACATGAAAACGGAAAGCATCGCCGCAACCACAGGCCGTTGCGCACTGAATCCGGCATAGTCATCAAATGTCAGCTTGGTATCATCCTGCTGCTCAACCCAGGAAATGATCCCGAACGCCCCCATATTCATGAGCGTATAGGCGGCAAGATAGAAAAGGATTCCCGTCTCCCCCTCCGCACTCCCTGCAGCAATTCCACTCAACATATACCCGGCGTGGGCGATGCTCGAATAGGCAAGCATTCTCTTGAGATTGGACTGTGCAATCGCTGTCACATTTCCGAGAATCATCGAAGCGGCAGCGATGAAGGCAACGACCTCGCTGATCGGCGTGCCGGTGATAGCAAAGGTCCTGATAAACACTGTAACAAATGCGGCGAAGGCGGCAGCTTTGGCTCCCGTGGACATGAATGCCGTGACGGGTGTGGGAGCCCCTTCGTACACGTCGGGGGCCCACATGTGAAAGGGGACAGCCGCAACTTTGAACGAGAAGGCGATCACGAGCAGTCCGGCCCCCATCAGGAAGAGAGAATTCCCGGAAAGCTGCGCGAAGGACTGGCTGATGAGTTTGAGATTGGTGGTTCCGGCGGTCCCATACACGAGAGCAATTCCGTACAGGAGGAATCCCGTGGCAAAAGCTCCAAGGAGAAAATATTTGACCGCCGATTCGTTCGAGGTCACCTTTGTCCGGACAAACCCCGTGAGCACATAGAGACAGACCGACATTAACTCGATGCCGAGGAACAGGATGATCAGGTCCATCGCCGAGGCCATTAACATCATGCCCACTGTTGCGAAGAGAATCAAGATATACAACACCCCCTGTTCCCGGTGAAGCCGTTGCATGTACGGACGCGAAAGTACGATCGTGAAGAAAGCGGAGCTTGTAAACACCATGCTGAAGTAGCTGGCGTATCCCCCCTGGAGGATCATGCCGTTGAACACAATCACTTCCGAACCGAGGGACCAAAGTGAGAAGACAAACGCGAGGGCACATCCCGCGAGCGAGAGTCCATACACTGCCGTTGTCCTGCCGCCCTTCATACTTTCAACGAGGAGCGCGACAAGCCCCGTGAGTGTGAGACTCACCATCGGGGCGCTCTGCCAAAGATCGCTTATGGTTATTTCCATAGGAGAATGTTTGCCTTATCGCTCTACAATCATGAATTCCGGAAGAACAGGAACCATACCACGATAAACAACGGTATGAGGATCGGGAGTGTGTATTTGACGATATACCCAAAGAAACTGGGCATTTCGATCTTCGACTGCTCCGCGATCGACTTCACCATAAAATTCGGTCCGTTCCCGATGTACGTGCACGCTCCGAAGAACACCGCTGCGACCGAGATCGCCTGAACATACCGCCATGTCTCCCCGGTAATGGCAAACGCCCCCGGTTGCAACGGATTGGACAGACCCAGGGCGTCGGTCGTTGCCAACCCCAGAATCGCATCCATATGGTGAACATTATCAACGCTGGCCCCATGAAGTCCGAAGGAGGCACTGAGAAAATTCAAATAGGTCGGGGCATTGTCAAGAAAACTCGACAGCACTCCGGTTCCCCAGTAGTACTGCCCCGGGCTCACGATGCCGAGAACCGAGGAGTTTAATTCAAGCCAATCCAGGGCCGGGATCATGGTGGCAAAGATCCCGATAAAAAGAATGGCAACCTCTTGGATCGGGTGAAAATTAAACTCATTCTTCTCGTGCACTTCTCTTTTCGTCGTATAATACGATGCGAAGGCAGCAGCCCCCATGATCAATTCCCGGATCATGATCGGGTGCGAGATAAAGACCGCCGCCAGGATAATGACCAGGTAGAGAATATTCAACCCTCCGGAGAACTCCGGGTGATCAGGCTTCATGGCTTCGGCTTGCTGTTTCTTCGTAGCTTCTTTAAAGTGATAAGTATCAATAACATAGAACATGGCCAATAGGAACAGAACCGCCAAGGCCCATATCTCCCAGACTCTGGACACCACCCAGAAGAATGGGACTCCCTTGAGATAACCAAGGAACAACGGCGGGTCACCGATCGGAGTCAACGCTCCGCCGATGTTGCTGACGATGAAAATGAAAAAAATCACATGGTACGGTTTGATGCGAAACTTGTTGATACGAAGATAGGGACGGATCAAAAGCATGGACGCGCCCGTGGTGCCGAGCAAATTGGAAATGACGGCACCGATACCGAGCAATGTCACGTTCTCCCATGGAGCAGACTTGCCGCGAATCTTTACGTGAATCCCCCCCGCCACGACGAACAGCGAGCCTATCAAAGCGATAAAACTGACATACTCATAGAAGGTCAGGAGGAGGCGCGGGACATTGTCCAGGACGATCACATAGTACAATACGGTCAATGCACCGAGGGTATACGCGACCACCGGATAGTTATGTTCCCACCAATGCCTGTTGATGAACGGTCCCACCGCGATGGCGCCAAGTAAAAGAATAAAGGGTGTAACCACCCAAGGCTCGACCGGCTTGATTTCCGCCCCCTCGAAAGAATGTTCCGTGAGGGTGAATAAGAGGAACAACCCGGCAGCAATCCCGGCAAAGATGAAAAGGTTGCGTTTCAAACCATGTTGCATAAGGTATTCCGTACGTGATGGTTATCGATTCTTCAACTCAACGAAACGAGCTTGCCCCCCCTGCCGTGCACTTTCCATGGTCTGCACGACCTGCTTCGCCATGCCGGCGGATGTCTTCAGAAACGTGCCGGGATAGACTCCGATCCAGACGATGAAAACCACCAGGGGAACCAACGTCGCGATTTCACGACGCGTCAGATCGGTCAACGCATGCCCGCCATAAAGCCGGTCCGGCCTCATGGGGCCGAGCATCACCCGCTGGTACATCCAAAGCATGTAGACCGCCGCAAGAATGACCCCGGACGTGGCAATGATGGAATACGCAGAGCTTCCGAGGAAGGCGGACTTGAAACTTCCGACCAGGATCATAAACTCGCCGACAAAACCGTTCAGCCCAGGAAGTCCGATCGAGGAGAGGGTTACGATCATAAAGAATGTGGCAAAGACCGGCATGATTTTGGCCACTCCGCCAAAATCGGCAATCGCCCGCGTGTGGGCACGGTCATACACCATCCCCACGATAAGAAAGAGCGCCCCGGTGGAGAGTCCATGGTTGACCATTTGTATGATAGCCCCCTGGATCCCCTCTTCCGTCATCGCAAATGTTCCCAGCACGACAAACCCCAGGTGGGACACGGAGGAGTATGCGACCAATTTTTTCATGTCCGTTTGCACCATCGCCACCAAAGCACCGTAGATAATCCCGATCACGGCAAGGCTGCTCATCGTGGGGGTGAAGACGAACGCCGCGTCCGGGAAGAGCGGCAGGCAGAAACGGATAAGACCGTAGGTTCCCATTTTGAGGAGCACCCCGGCAAGGATCACGCTGCCGGCAGTCGGAGCCTGAACGTGCGCATCGGGAAGCCAAGTGTGGAGCGGGAACAGGGGGACCTTAATGGCGAAGCTCAGGGCAAAGGCAAGGAACATCCAGGATTGCACATTCAAGGCAAGGCGGGGACCCACGCCATACAGGACGTAAAGATCCGTGGTAAATTGTCCTCCCGGGATGGTCGAGGCAGAGTACGCCAGGGCAAGGATCGCCACGAGCATTAGCAGGCTTCCGAACAATGTGAAGAGGAAGAATTTGATCGCAGCATAGACCCGCTCCTGTCCTCCCCAGATACCGATGATAAAATACATCGGGATCAGCATAGCCTCCCAGAAAACATAAAACAGGAACAGATCGAGTGCGGCAAACACCCCTATCATTCCCACCTCCAGCAACAACATCATCACCATATATTCCTTGATGCGGTGGGTGATGGAGTTCCATGTGCCGAGAAGGGCCAAGGGGGTCAGGAACGTGGTCAGGAGGATCAGCAGCAGCGACATACCATCTATTCCGACGGAATAGCTGATGGCAAGATTCTCAATCCACACCACCTTGTGCTGGAATTGGAATCCCGCCGCCGTCGTGTCGAAGGCAAAGTACAGGTACAGGGAGACGACAAACGTGAGGGCGGTCGCTCCAAACCCCACCATCTTGATCGTGGTCACGCTTCCCTTGTCTACCAGGAGCAGCGCGAGTCCGCCGAGAAGCGGGAGGAATATGGTAATTGTCAGGATGTACTCAGTGAGCATGGAAAGACCTTCGTTCCGTCTACTTGAACATCAACCAAAAGAGAACCAGGACAATGCCTCCGACGAAAATCGTCGCATAGCGCTGGGCGAAACCGGTTTGGATGAGGCGCACCTTTGAGCTGAGCCAGGCAACTCCCTGCGCACTCGCATTCACGAGCCAGTCAATGACGGAGACATCAAGCCCCCTCCAGAGAACCGTCTCGGATGCTTTGACCGTTGATCGAACGAACAGAGTATCGTAGGCTTCATCCACGTAGTACTTGTTCCAGAGTACCTGATACGTTCGCCGGTACTTTGAACGCCAGGCATCGGCAAGCTCCTGACGCTTCATATACACGGTGCGGGCACCGTAGATACCGGCCACGGCAATCCCGACCGAAAGCGCCATCAGCAAATACTCCGTGATCCCCCCATGATGGGGAGTCGCGCGGAGAGTGGTCATCGCCGGGGCAAATATCGGTTCCAGCCAGTGCTCGAGGGCATTTCCCCCCATCAAACTTTCCGGTACGCCGATAAACCCGCCGACCACCGACAGAAATGCCAGCACGATGAGCGGTACGGTCATGGTCTTCGGCGCTTCGTGCGGATGCGCATGATGGTGGTCGAAGCGCTCTTTCCCCTCAAATGTCAGGATCACGAGTCGGAACATATAGAAAGCCGTCACGCCGGCCCCTGCCGCGGCAATCGCCCAGAGAAGCACGGAACCCTGATCGCTGCTGAAGGCCTTCCAAAGGATTTCGTCCTTGCTGAAGAAACCTGCAAAGGGGGGGATGCCGGCAATGGCGATGGCTCCGATCAGAAATGTCTTGTACGTCACGGGCAAATACTTTTTCAATCCTCCCATCTTCTGAATATCCTGCTCGTCATGCATCCCATGGATCACTGCACCGGAGCCCAGGAAGAGAAGAGCCTTGAAAAAGGCATGCGTCACGACGTGGAAAATTCCGGCGGTGAAAGCCGCGACCCCCATCGCAAGGAACATGTAGCCCAACTGACTGACTGTCGAATACGCCAGCACCTTCTTAATGTCGTTCTGAACCAGTCCGATGGTGGCTGCCATGATCGCCGTGAGGGCTCCAATGACGGCAACGACCTGAAGCGTTGCAGGGGCAAGGGCGAAGAGAATGGAGCATCGGGCCACCATATACACACCGGCGGTCACCATGGTCGCTGCGTGAATGAGGGCACTCACGGGCGTCGGGCCGGCCATGGCATCCGGCAGCCAGACGAACAGGGGAATCTGTGCAGACTTACCCGTTGCTCCGAGGAAGAGGAGGAGCGTAATCCAGATCATCACATCGCTCCCCGGGGTCATAACAGAGACACGGCCAAACACCGCATCGAAACTCAGGCTCTCGAATTGCACGACAATCAGGAACATTGCAAGAAGGAAACCGAAGTCGCCGATGCGATTGACAATAAACGCCTTTTTCGCGGCGTCGTTCGTCCAGGCCTTTCCCGGTGCATACCCCCCCACATCGAACTTCCGGTCGTACCAAAAGCCGATCAGGAGATACGAACAGAGACCCACCCCTTCCCAGCCGAGGAACATCAGCAGGAAATTGTCGGCGAGAACAAGGTTAAGCATCGCGAAGATGAACAGGTTCAGGTAGGTGAAGAACCGCCAGAACCCGGGATCGCCATGCATATACCCGATCGAATAGACATGGATCAGGAACCCGACGCCGGTCACCACCAACGTCATGAGAATTGAAAGTTGGTCGACCTGGTAGGCAACCGAGACGTTCACCGATGATGCCGTTCCGGTAAATGTCCCAATCCATGAGAAGAGTTCCACGATCCCCTTCCGCTGGTCGGGCTCGAGGCCAAGCATGTGAATAAACAAAGCGACAGCAACGAGGAAAGAGAGGCCGACCGTTCCGCTTCCGAGGATGCCGATCAGTTTTTCGTTCCTGAGCCTGGCGCCGAAGAGTCCCAGGAAAAGAAATCCCAGGAGAGGAAAGAGGACGATAGTGGGTGCGAAAGAGAACATAAGCTTTAATCTACCATTTCAGAATATTGATCTCGTCCAAATTGACCGTCTGTTTATTCCGGAACAAGGAGATGATGATAGCCAGGCCGATCGCCGCCTCCGCGGCAGCAACGGTCATGACGAAGAAAACCAACATCTGGCCGGTGACATCACCCAGAAAAGCGGAGAATGCAACAAGCGTCAGGTTGACGGAATTCAGCATCAACTCGATGGACATGAAGACAATGATTGCGTTCCGCCGGGCGATCACACCAACGACCCCGATCATGAACAATATCGCACTCAAATAGAGATAGAGTTGGATCCCCATGGTTCAGTCCGGTTTCTTTTTCGCCAGGAGAATAGCGCCGATAATGGCGGCCAGCAACAAGATTGAGGTGACCTCGAACGGGAACAGGAACTTCGTGAACAATTGTTTCCCGATGTATTCCACCGTTCCCACTTGCAGCGCCTGATCCGCATTGTACTCGGGGAGCCCCTCCGTCCCAGTGACGAAAATAGAGAGGAGCTCGAGCAAGAGGGCAAGACTCAATCCCCCGGCAATGATCTTCCTCGGAGAGATCGCGTCACTCAGCTTTCGCTCATCGCCCAGGTTCAATAACATGATCACAAACAGGAAGAGCACCATGATGGCGCCGGCATAGACCAGGATGTGAATCACGGCGATGAACTGGGCCTGTAACGTCAAATAGAGTCCTGCAAGGCAGAAGAAATTCAGGATGAGATACAGAGCGGCGATGACGGGGTTTCGGCGGGTTACCATCAGAAGAGCCGAGCCGACCGAAGCAACCGCAAGGGAATAGAAAACGATGGATTCGAGTATCACAGGATCGGGACCAGGAAATGAAAGGTTGCGTTCTTCATATTATGATGCTCTCATCCAGCGCCATAACTCCGGTATCGTCGGACGCTTTCCATAGACGAGGATCGCCACCCTGAATATTTTTCCCGCTGCCCACATCATACCAACGGCCGAAACGAGCAACAAACCCATGGTGGCAAGGATTTCCCACGTCGGCGGCATTTGGATGGGGATGCGCAGCACCATGAACGCCGGAGTAAGCACCGGGATGAATGAAAGGATTCTTATCCACAGCGAATCCGGATTCTGCATGGCCGGCATGGCAAGAACGATCGGAAAGACCAGGAGCAGGCTCACATAGGTCGTGATCTGTTGCGCCTCCTGCTCGGTCGTTACCGGAGAACCGGCCGCGACGAAGATTGCCGCATAGAGAAGATACCCGAGAATGAAATAGACCAGCGAGAGCAGGACATTCTGAAGAACGAACACATCGGCCCCGGTCTTCAGGGCAATTCCCAAACCGATAATCCCCCACAACAACATTTGCAGGATCCCCAGTCCGCTCAGGCCGAGAATCTTTCCGACCATCAAATCCCTCGCAGAGCAGGAGGAAAGCAACACCTCGATCACCCGGTTGGACTTCTCCTCCACCACGCTCCGAATCAGCAATTGACCCGAGGTGAGCACGAGGAACATCAGCATCATGATCACGATATAGGCACTGAAGAACGTCTCCAGGAAGCCCGACTCCTTCTCCTCCCCCTGTTCGGAGATCTTGATCGACTTGACCCTGACATCGGCCATCAGTCTTTTCAGGCGGGAGGGATCGATCCCTTCGGCGGCGAGGCGCTGTTCGACGATCACTTCCTCAATGGTCCGGGAGAACCTCTCAGAGACGCGGATATTCCCGACGTTTTCGGCCCGGTATTCTACGGTTCCTCCTTCGGAAACATCGGCAGGGATATAGAAGTATCCTTCCATCTCCCCTTGGGCGATCATCGAAGGGGCCTTCACTTTCACATCCCCGAAACCGCCTTCCGTATGGAGGTTGCGGATAACATAATTCGGACGACCATCCGGCAGTTTGTATTTTTCCTCGATACGGGTCGAAAGAGCCTGCAGGATCCTCCCGGTCTCGTCGTAAATCCCGACCACGGTCGAAGTCTCATCCGGCTTTGAGACCAGTAACCCTGGCAGGACACCAAACCCAACCATAATCACCGGCATCAACACAAGGGAAATGATGAATGCCTTGGACTTCACCTTCTCCAAGAACTCCCACTTCGCCACCTGGAGGTATTTCAACGCTCCCCTCCTTTCCCGGACTCACGACCCTTCCGCTCCGAGTCAGACTTGATCTTGAGGAAACGAAATCCGGAGAAGGCGACGGCCGCCGTAATCACCAAAGGACCGATCCAGTTCGGATCTTCTTTGAGGGCTTCCACCACTGTGAACCCCAACATCAAGAGGATCCCCATGAGAAACGAGATAAAGGCTTTCTTGACCTCCGGGGCCATGGGTTGCG
Source organism: Ignavibacteriales bacterium (assembly GCA_016192345.1). Taxonomy (GTDB): domain Bacteria; phylum Bacteroidota; class Ignavibacteria; order UBA10030; family UBA10030; genus UBA6688. The sequence continues at coordinate 16,019 of JACPUH010000080.1, forward strand.
CCGCCTTGGCGACCGGCGGTGGATTGAGCTGTTCCAATGACTCCGGCATCCCGACAACATTGATGAAAATCGATTGGAGAGAGGGTTCCACCATCTCGAATTTTCTCAGGTTCAAACGACCATCGAGGCTTGCCATCAATTCGCGACTCTGCGTGACATCAACCAATTCCAGCTCCGCGTAGTTCTGGTAGACGTCGGCCCGTTTCACAATGGGGAGCAATTTCAGGAAGGCGCCATCCCCTTCAAATTCGAGACGGATGGAATTCGTGCCGTACTGTTTTTTGACATCGCGGAGCAACCCTTGCAACACGATCCTCCCCTTGTTGATCAGGCAGATGGTGTCGCACATCTTCTCCACCTGTTCCATTTGGTGGGTGGAGAAAACAATGGCAACATCCTGCTGGCGAAGTTCCATCAGGATATCTTTGAGGAGGATTTGGTTAACGGGGTCGAGGCCCGAGAAGGGTTCATCAAGGATCAGGAGTTGCGGCTTGTGAAGGATGGAGCAGATCAGTTGGACTTTTTGCTGGTTCCCCTTGGAGAGTTCTTCCACTTTTCGGTGTCCGGCATCTTTCAACCCGAAACGTTCCAGCCAGTAGGAAACCCGGGGGCGTGCCTCCGATTCGGACAGGCCTTTGAGGGAAGCGAAGTACAGAATGGTATTGGCGATCTTGCTCTTCCGGTACAGACCCCGCTCCTCCGGAAGATACCCGATGATGTTCCACATCTCCGGACTGAAGTGTTTCCCGTCAAAGGTGATCGTCCCGGCGTCCGGTTGAATGACGTTCAGCACAGTCCGGATGGTCGTCGTCTTCCCAGCCCCGTTCGGTCCCAGCAATCCGAAAATCTCTCCTCGCTTGACGGTGAGCGAAACATCGTCCACGGCCACAACACGATCGTATTCTTTTCGGAGGTGCGAGACGTTGAGCATGATCAGGGAGTCAACCGGTAGATCATTCGTGGGAAGGGAATCGTCTCGCGCACATGGTCGAGTCCACAAATCCATGCCACGGTGCGTTCCACACCGAGGCCAAACCCCGCATGCGGCACGGTGCCGTACCGTCGCAGGTCCAGGTACCACTCGAATGCTTCCTGGGGAAGGTTGTGTTCCCTGATCCGTTCGAGCAGGACATCAAGGTCATCCTCCCGCTGACTGCCACCGATGATCTCCCCGTATCCTTCCGGAGCGAGCACATCCACGGCAAGCGCCACCTTCGGGTTGTTCGGGTCCCGTTTCATGTAGAACGCCTTCACCTGGGAGGGATACCGGTGGACCATCACAGGGCGGTCGAACTGCTCCGAGATGACCGTCTCATCCGTCCCCCCGAGGTCATTTCCCCACTCAAATGGCAAGCCCTTCGACTGGAGGATCGCGACAGCCTCGTCGTACGAAATTCTCGGAAGCGGGCGTTTGACGTTCTCCAGGAAGGATATATTCCGCTCGAGCGCTTTCAGCTCCGGAGCCCGGTCCTTGAGTACGGACTGGACAATATACTCCAGGAATTCCTCGGCAAGATCCATATCGTCGTTCAGATCCGCAAACGCAACCTCCGGCTCGACCATCCAGAACTCGGAAAGATGCCGCCGTGTTTTGGATTTCTCGGCCCGGAAGGTCGGTCCAAAGCAATACACCTTGCCGAACGCAAGAGCGCCGGCCTCTGCATAGAGCTGCCCGGACTGCGTCAGGTAGGCTTTCCCAAGGTCGAAATACTCGGTTTCAAAGAGCGTGGAAGTCCCTTCACACGCGGCGGGGGTCAGGACCGGGGAATCGATCAACGTAAACCCGCGGTCATCAAAGAAGTCACGGATCGCCTTGATGATCCGATGACGGACACGCATGATGGCATGCTGACGTGACGAGCGAAGCCAAAGATGCCGGCGGTCGGCAAGGAACTCCACACCGTGGTCTTTCGGCGTAATGGGATACTCTTTGGCGATGGCGTAAACCGTGACATCAGAGACTTCCAACTCGAACCCTCCCGGTGCGCGGTCCTCCTTCCGGACTTTCCCCCGCAGAGCAAAGGAGGATTCCTGGGTCAGGTCATCGAATTTCACGAAAGTCTCTTCGGGAACCGCCCCTTTCATCATCACGCCTTGTACTACGCCGGTGCCGTCGCGGAGCAACAGAAACCGTATCTTGCCGCTCGACCGCTTGTTGTACAGCCAGCCCTGCAGGAGGACTTCCTCTCCCACATGCCTGCCCAACTCTTCGATGTAAACTCGCTTCATGGTTTTCTGTTTCCCCGTTGCGCAACGAAAAATTCGCCGTCAATATACCAAACTTATGGGTTATCTTCAAACATATTTATGGCAGACGTTCATGATATGACGATGGGGCCCGATGGGTTGTCTCCGGGGGAGGTCGTTCGCGGAATCAAGGGAACCATGGGTAGAGACCGATGCAGTTCCGCCTTCCCCCTCAACGGATGTTTTCCTTTTATGAGACTTCGGCACATCATCAAACTCCGGGAAGGGTCACTCTCTTGAGAGCTTCAGGGGAACCCCTCAGGAAGGTTTTTCTTCTTCGTGAATGTCCCGGAAACTTGCGTCCTTGACATCACCTAAGTCGATCGGAGGAGGGGCGGTGGGTGGATGGGCGTCCTGCGAAATCCCCTGGTTACTGGAATTGACAAATGCCCGGAGAAATCGCTGGAGAGATTTGAAGATGAAATAAACGATTGCGCCAAAAATGAGAAAACGGAGAAGCCGGAGCAACACGACCTTACCTCCTCACCGGATTATAGTATTCGACCGGAGCCCGGTTGGGGCGAAGGATCTGCTGGAGGAGATCCTCAAAGTCCTCTTCGTTGTGGACAAAGTCGAGCTCCGTCGACTTCACGATCAGGAGCGGCGTTGCCTTGTAGCGAAAGAAAAAATAATTATACGCCTCGTTCAGGTCCTTGATGTATTCCTCGGACATGTTCTCCTCCATCTTCCTCCCCCGGGCCCTGATGTTTGCCATCAGCCGGTCCACGCTCGATTGGAGGTACACCACCAGGTCGGGTGTCGGGATCGTTTTCTCGATCGCCCCCAGAAGCGTTTCGTAGAGCTTCAGTTCCTCATCCTCCAGAGTCAGGTAGGCGAAGATCTTATCCTTTTCAAAGATATAATCCGTGATCACAAAATTATGGAACAGGTCGGCCTGGAACAGCTCCTGCTGCTGTTTATAACGGCTCAGGAGGAAGAACATCTGCGTCTGAAACGCGTAATGCTCCGCGTCCTCATAGAACTTCGGAAGGAAGGGGTTCTCTTCGAACCGTTCCAGGACAAGACGTGCACTGAGACGCTCCGAGATCATGCGGGCGAGGGTCGTTTTCCCCACTCCAATCACCCCTTCAATAGCGATATGCCGGATTTCACGTGGAGGAGCTTGCAATCGGGACTCCATTCATTCAGGATCGATGGAAAACTGGGTTTTGGCAACTGCACTCTGATCCTGGCATGACTGCAATAAGTCGGCCATGGATCTGTGTAACACCGGATCAAGAAAATCAGGGGCAAGCTCGTGGAGCCCGAGGAGCACAAACCGCCGGTTCACCCGTTCAGGATGAGGAACAACAAGGTCCTCGCTGACATAGACCTCCCGTCCGTAGTAGAGAAGATCGAGGTCGATCTCCCTGGGTCCCCATCGCTCCGTTTTCGTCCTGCCCAGGAGGGTTTCAATCGTGCGACATTCCCGCTGCAATGCGGTGACACTTAACTCCGAGCTTAACTCGACCACCGCATTGAGAAAGTAGGCCTGGTCTTTTTTCCCCACCGGCTCCGTCTCGTACACCGACGACGAATGAACGAGTGCCGTGTTTTTGAGACGCCGCAGTTCCCGCAAGGCAGACCGAAGAAATGCGAGACGGTCCCCCCTGTTGGAGCCGAGACCCACAAAGATAGGATTCACCGTTTTCTCGCCCGCCTGATCTCCACTTCGACATAATCGATGACCCCCCGGACGGGGGCGCCCGGCTTCCTGACGCGCACAACCACTTCATGCAACGGCTTGAATTTCTTCAGCAGCCCCTCGGCGATGGTATTCGCGAGCGCTTCGATGAGAAAATACTTTTTCCCAAGAACGAGGGTCTTGATCGAATCATACACCCGCTCGTAGTCGACGGTCTGCCGAAGGCTGTCACTCTTCGCCGCTTTGGAGACGTTACAGGAGAGATCGACATCCACCTCGAACTTGCCGCCAAGCGACTGTTCATCGGAAAGGACCCCGTGGTAAGCGTAGAAGACCGCGTTGCGAAGTCGGATGACATCAAGGGAGGGACGTGGACGTTTCGGCACGAAGAGCGACGATCGAAAGTGAGAAAAAGAATAACGGGGAAAATATAGAGAACCAATCAGCAAAAGGCAACCGGCAAGTCACGCGGTTCTCACACGCGGAGACCCGACAGGTTTCAAAAACCTGTCGGGTCTTGGCGGAACTTTTGCTATCCTGCCTTCTCCACCTTGGCCCAGGTATCCCGCAATGTGACCGTCCTGTTGAACACAAGCCTTTGCCCCGCAGAATCCTCATCCACGCAAAAATAACCGAGGCGTTCAAATTGGAATCGATCCTGCGGCTTTGATGAAACCAGACCCGGTTCCACCTTGCATCCTTGCAGTAATTCAAAAGAGTGCGGATTGATAAACGACCGCCAATCATCTCCACCGGGGTTCTCCACCGTAAAAAGACGATCATAGAGGCGCACTTCCGCATCTTTGGCATGGGGAGCGGAAACCCAGTGAATGGTCCCTTTGACTTTTCTTGCACTTTGGGGAGAACCGCTTTTCGTCTCCGGGTCATAGGTGCAGCGCAATTCCAGGATCTGACCCGTCGCTTCGTCCTTGATAACCTCGTTGCACCGGATGATATACGCGTACCGCAACCTGACTTCCATCCCGGGGGAAAGCCTGAAGTATTTCTTCGGAGGATTCTCCCGGAAATCGTCCTGCTCAATATAGAGGACTTTGGAGAACGGGATCTTGCGGGACCCAGCCGAAGGGTCCTCGGGGTTGTTGACGGCTTCGAGTTCCTCCACAACTCCCTCGGGGTAATTCTCGAGCACCAGCTTGATCGGCTTCAGAACGGCCATGACGCGTGAGGAGCGCTTGTTGAGATCGTCCCGCACGCAATCCTCGAGTAAGGCAACCTCCGATGTGCTTTCGCTGCGCGCCACGCCGATACGGTCCGCAAAAAGCCGGATCGACTCCGGCGTATACCCGCGCCGGCGTAAACCCGAGATCGTCGGCATCCGGGGATCATCCCACCCTTTCACCAATCCCTCCTCTACAAGCTGTAACAGTTTGCGTTTGCTCATGACGGTGTAGGTCAGGTTCAGCCGCGCAAACTCGATTTGCCGGGAATGATAGATGCCAAGCTCGTCGAGGAACCAGTCGTACAAAGGGCGATGGTCTGCAAATTCCAGCGTGCAGACCGAGTGGGTTATCTGTTCTATGGAGTCCGACTGCCCATGCGCCCAGTCGTACATGGGATAGATGCACCACGCGTCTCCGGTGCGATGATGGCTCGCGTGAAGGATGCGGTACATGACAGGATCACGCATATTCAGGTTGGGAGAGGCCATGTCGATCTTTGCACGGAGGGTCCGCGACCCGTTCGGAAATTCCCCTTTCCGCATCCTTTGAAAGAGGTCCAGGTTCTCCTCAATGGATCGACTCCTGTAAGGACTATCCTTACCGCGCTCGGTCAAGGTGCCCCGATGCTGCCGTATCTCATCCGCACTCAGGTCGCAGACGTATGCCTTCCCCTTCCTGACCAACTGAAGAGCGTATTCGTAGAGCTGTTCGAAATAGTCGGAAGCATAGTATTCCCGATCACCCCAATCGAATCCGAGCCATCGAACATCGTGCTTGATCGATTCGACGTACTCCGATTCTTCTTTGGTAGGGTTGGTATCGTCGAATCGAAGGTTGCCCAGACCGTTCTAGTCCCTCGCAACTCCGAACTTCAGGCAGATCGACTTTGCATGCCCGATGTGAAGATAACCATTCGGTTCGGGGGGGAAACGGGTATGCACCCTTCCACCGGACTTGTCGCTTTTCAGGTCTTCTTCCACAATATCCCGGACGAAATTACGGCGCTCCGGTATTGCATCATCGGGTCTGGTGTGATCCTGATTCTTATCCTTATCTATCATCATAACCGAGTTTTCATTGAACAACGTTATCGCTATGAGTGGCAAGACCATCTGAACACTGTCAAGGGAACCGTCTACCCATCCTGCTATTTCAGTTTTTCGATCGCCATCGCGATTCTCCTGATCGTCTCTTCCCTGCCGAGAAGAAAGAGAATATCGTACAAGCCGGGTCCCGCGCCCATGCCCGACACTGCCAGGCGGACTGCATGAATTAACTGGCCATTCCCGACCTGCGAAGCCTCTGCCGTGCGATGAAGAGCAGCCTCGTACTCTTCCTTCCCCGGATTCTCCAATCGAGAGAACTCCCCGATCAGGCGGCTCAACAACTCCGATGTCTCCGGTTTCCATCGCTTCTTCACCACAGTCGGGTCGTACCCCCGGGGGGGCCTGAAGAAATAGGGGCTATTCTCGACAAACTCTCTGACAAAGGAGACACGGTCCCGCATGGCGCTTATCACTTTCAAGAGGTACGCGTCATCAAGATGGGTCGAGGAAAACTCCGATGTCGAAAGATAGTCCCTGAGCATGGAGAGAACTTCCTTGTCAGACTTTCGCCGAAGATGTTCGAAGTTCAACCAGTTCAATTTCTCAACATTAAACACGGCCCCCGACTTTCCAACGCGCTCCAGGGAAAATTCACCGACAAGCTCGTCGAGAGAAAGGATCTCCCGTTCATCCCCCGGATTCCACCCCAGAAGTGCGACGAAGTTGACCAGCGCCTCCCGGAGATATCCCTTCGCCCGGTACTCTTCAACGGCAACGTCCCCTTGCCGTTTGCTCAATTTGCTTTTATCCGGGTTCAGAAGAAGCGGAAGATGAGCGAACACCGGAGGTTCCCAGCCCAATGCGCGGAATAGGAGAACGTGCTTTGGCGTGCTTGGAAGCCATTCCTCGCCGCGGATAACGTGGCTTATCTTCATCAGGTGGTCATCAACCACAACGGCGAGATGGTAGGTGGGAAACCCATCCGATTTCAATAGAACCTGATCATCAAGCACTTCACAACCGATGGTGACAGTTCCCCGGATCACATCATCAAAGGAGACCTCCCCCTCCAGGGGGACCTTCATGCGAACGACATGGCTCTCCCCTTTTGCGAGCAAGCTCTCGACCTGCGCCTTGGGAAGGTTACGGCAATGACGGTCGTACGATGTCGGAAGCTTGGCCGTCATTTGTCTCTTGCGTATTTCCTCCAAACGTTCGGGCGAACAAAAACAATAGTAGGCTTTCCCCCGCTCGATCAATTGTTCTGCATGCCGGCGATAAAGATCCAATCGTTCCGACTGGACGTACGGACCGAATGCCCCGGGGCGATCAATCCCCTCATCGTACTGAATGCCGGCCCAACCGAGTGTGGAGATCAGGTTTTCAACCGCCCCTTCCACCTTGCGGCTCTGATCCGTATCCTCGATGCGGAGGAGAAACTTACCGTTATGATGTTTGGCAAAAAGATAGTTGTACAGCGCGGTCCGCAAGCCGCCGACATGGAGATAGCCTGTGGGACTTGGTGCGAACCGAACGCGGACCGGTTGTGATGTTGATGGGGTCATACTTCCCGCAAGATATAAAAAAAGCGTCCCGAAACCGAGACGCTTACTCCGAATACTGTCGTGTGAGCGGAGAGCGAGGGATTCGAACCCCCAAGCCCTTGCGGGCGCCGGTTTTCAAGACCGGTGCAATAGCCGTTCTGCCAGCTCTCCATGGGCAAATCGAACCGCCGGAGGCTTTTCAGCGTCGACGTTCGCCGCACTTTTGGTTTGCGGAGAGGGAGGGATTCCCCGCCCGAACGACCGCGTGAGACTCAGGTTCGTTCGGTCGGGCGGGGAACCCTCGATAGAGGTTACTCCCTATGCAGGTTTAGTCCCGATTTGACATTCGCCGCAAACACCTCGCGGAGAGGGTGGATTCGAACCCTCGATAGAGGTTACCCCCTATGCAGGTTTAGCAAACCTGTGCCTTCAGCCACTCGGCCACCTCTCCTTGTGAAGTGCGGTCGTGCGGCGAAATATGCCAAATCGAGAATCCCGCTTTTATAGTCTTTTGAAGCGGGACAAACCTGTGCCTTCAGCCACTCGGCCACCTCTCCTTGTGAAGCGCGGTCGTGCGGCGAAATATGCCAAATCGGGTGTCCCCTATCCGGGCATCGGGGAGCGGCACAAAGATATTGAAAATGGATGGGAGAAGCAATTACAAAAACAGCCCGCGATTTGCATCGCGGGCTGTTTTCAAGATGGCCCCTCTGAAACCCTTGTTCTTGCCGACATGAAGCAAAAACTTTATTTTGACGCCCCGCCGACTACCCCTCCTGGAGCGACTGCTCAACCTTTTGCATCGACATTGGTTTGGAGGATTTGAAAGGATTCACCATTAGCAGGCGAACGACAATGATCGTCGCCACCAACCCGATGAACAACTCCCCGAGGCGAAGAAAACCTGTTAATGTTTCGCGCCTGATGTTCCTCCCGCACGAATCACAGAATTGCCCTTCGAAGCGTGTGAGCTCAAAACAGTGCGGGCAGGAACGCTTCCTGCCACTTGCCGTCGCCACGACAACCATTGCTGGTGAAAGAGCCACCGTCAGGAACCCGATCACCGGTGTCAGCAGGAGCGAGAAGAAAAATCCGAGCCAGAAGCCGTGCCCCTTATGCCGATTCCAGAACCCGAGCCCGGCACACAACACACCGTACGCGGCTGCCACATTCGTCACATCCATACATCCCCCTGGTTAAGAATGGTTGTTTGAAACCAGAACCGCATCGCGGTCCGAACCCCAACCAAATATGCAAACCTCCTTAACCAAGTTGTGTGATGACGACCCCAATGAGCGTAAGTATGCCCCCCGTCACAAAACTCCCGGTGATGGTGTAATCGAGGAATAGGAGGGAAAGAAGTGTGGCAAAAATCGGCTGCCCGTTGGCAAAAACGGCAACTTTGGCCGTTTCAATCCGGCTTAAGGCATAATACCAGAGCAAATAACCGGCAATGGACGTTCCAAGACTGAGATAGAGGATCCCGGACCATTGGCCGACCGTAAGGTGCGAGAAAGGAAAGTCCACGGCAAGGATTGCACCAAAGGGGAAGAAAGAGACTGTCCCGAAGAGCATCATCACGGCGGTCGTATGGAGTGCTCCATACTTGAGGATCATCTTCTTTCCAAGGATGGTAAAAAGAGCCCAGGCGAGAACGGCAATAAGCACCAAGACATTGCCGAACGTGTACTGGGAGGAGAAATCCACTCCCCGCTCGAACACGACAATAGTGATGCCGAAAAACGCAAGGGCAATCCCGAAGCTTTTTTTGAGGGTGATGTGCTCCTTCAGCATGAAATGGGACAGGACCAGCACGAACGAGGGCGTGGAGGCATAAAGAAGCGCCCCGTTCGCGGCCGTGGTAAACTGCATTCCGTAAAGATAGAAATACTGATTGAGCGGAATGCCGAGAACCCCGAGGAGGAGAAATGGTCCAAAATCTTCTCGGTCGATTCCCAGCGTCCTGCCTTTCAAAGTGAAGATCGCCATCATCCCGACGGCGGAAATAACCGATCGCATCAGAAGCACCGCGGCGGGGTCCACCTCTGTGACCAGGGCCTTGGCGACAATATGAGTCCCGCCGGCGATCATGAGCTGAATGCTCATGAGAATATAAATATTGATTCGTCGCATGGATGAGGGATGAATGTACGTTGTGGACGGTTGAAAACCAACGGCCTTAAGAGAAATTAATCGCAGGGCGCCCATCCACGATGGCAACCCTCCATTGGTTTTCCGAACAGCATTCCGTATATTCTTCACCAGTTCATCGCGACGCTCACTTCCCATCCTCCAACATGATCGTGCAAGCAATCGAACCCTGGCGCCGGAATCTGTACATCATCTGGGGGGCCCAGTTTATTGCGATGATGGGGATGAGCCTTGTCGTTCCCTTCCTTCCCTTCTACATACGGTCGCTCGGTGTCACGAATCCATCCACCGTCGCGCAGTGGAGCGGACTGGTGTTCGCAGGGCCGTTCCTTCCCGCATTTTTTTTGACGCCGGTCTGGGGATTCCTTGGAGATCGGTACGGTCGCAAACTGATGACCGTCCGCGCGATCTTCGGGCTGGCCATCTCCCAGGTCCTCATCGGACTGGCGCCCAACGTGGAAATGCTCCTTTTCTTTCGGATGATCCAGGGAGCCATCAGCGGCTTTCTCGCTGCAGCGCTTGCCCTGGTTTCCGTGAACACCCCCCGGGAACAATCCGGTTATGCGATCGGGCTTCTTCAAACGGCCACGTCGGCGGGAAACGTCATCGGACCACTTGTCGGCGGATCACTGGCTGATGCGTTCGGCTATCGTCCCATCTTCTTCATCGTCGGCGGACTCTGCTCAATCACAGGCCTGATCGTGATACGGTACGTCACCGAGAAGAAAGAACAGGCGCTCAAGCCTGCATCGAAACACTCGCTCCTGAGCAACTACTCCTACGCCCTCGGGTCGAAACCTCTCCGGATCGCGCTTTTCATCATCCTGATTTCACAAATGTCCGTGTTCCTTGTGCAACCGATCTTCGCCTTGTTTGTTGACTCCCTCGTCCATACCGAAGCCTATGTCGCAACGGTCGCAGGGGCCATTTTTTCGATCGCAGGGGTGTTCACCGTCCTTTCCGCCCCATGGTGGGGAAAACGGAACGACGCTAAAAGCTATCGCAAGAACCTCTCTATGGCATTTGCCGGGGCTGCGGTTGCATATGGGCTCCACGCCTTTGTGACGCATGCCTCCCAACTGATTGTCCTGCGAGCCATATTGGGATTCTGCCTGGGGGGAATGCTCCCGGCCCTCTATTCCTATGTGAATAAGAATACATCGCTTGACCGCCGCGGCGGGATTATGGGGATCGGGACAAGCTTCAACGTCCTTGCGAACCTGATCGGAGCGCCCCTAGGAGGGATGGTTGGAGGCTTGTACGGGGTACGATCGGTCTTTATCGTTGCGGGGGGAATTCTCCTTGCGGCCACCCTTCTCGTCCGAAATTATTTTATCGACATGAAGGAAACCGAGACCTCCGGCTTCGTCACGGTCACAAACGCTGCTGAGGGACCACCGTCATGACCTCCGTGGATTTTTTCATCACCCTTATCGTGACATTCCTGATCAGCACGGCCACGCTGCTGACCGGTTTCGGCATCGGCACAGTGTTGACACCCACGTTCACCCTTTTCTATGACGTTAAGACCGCGGTCTTCCTTGTCTCCATCGTCCATCTCGCCAACAATCTTCTGAAGTTCGGCCTCTTCGCGAAGCACGTGGACAAGAAGATCCTCTGGCGCTTCGGGGCCGTCAGCATCCTTGGCGCAGTGACAGGTTCCCTTCTTCAGGGGATTCTAGCCGGACCGGCGGTACGCATCGCGCTTGCCCTGTTCCTGATCATCAGCGGCGCCGGAGAGTTCCTCCCGAAGAAGTTTTCCCTTCGAATACCACGCCGCACGGATATTCTTGGAGGATTTTTCTCCGGGTTCATGGGAGGAATGATCGGGAACCAGGGGGCAATCCGGAGCGCGTACTTATTGAACTACAACCTGGGCAAGGAGTCCTTTATCGCGACCGCCACCGTTATTGCGATCGTCATTGACTTGAGCCGGATTCCGGTTTACCTTCTTGAACACTCGGGACAGTTTGAGCAGATGGGTGAACAGCTCCTTCTTCTCATCGGGATCGCGTTCGCGGGGACCTTGCTCGGCAAGCAGCTCCTGCGGTCGATCTCTCTTGAAAAATTTCGGGCAATCGTCTCGGTATTTATCATGCTCTTCGGCATCTATCTTTTGATCACACCATTCTGACTCCACTATGGCTTCAGCACCACGGCTCTATCTTGTCGACGGCTCAGCGATCATGTACCGATCCTACTACGCCTTCATCAACCGTCCACTCACGAACTCCAAAGGGCAGAACACCAGTGCCGTCTACGGGTTTGTGACCTTTCTGAACCGGATCATCTCCCAGGAGTACCCGGAGTACATCGCCGTCGTGTTCGACACGCCGGCCCCGACTTTCCGGCATAAGGCGTACAAGGAGTACAAAGCCACGCGCCAGGAGATGCCGGAAGATATGGTACCGCAGATCGGCATGATCAAGGATGTCGTCAAGGCCTACAATATCCCTTTGCTCGAAATGGAGGGCTTCGAAGCGGACGATATCATGGGAACGCTTGCAAAGCAGGCGGAGAAGCAGAACATGAGGACCTTCCTGGTGACGTCGGACAAGGACTTTATGCAGCTGATCTCTCCCAAAACAAAAATGTACAAGCCCGGACGTTCAGGGGACGAGGTGGAGATCGTCGATGCCGAGGGGGTGAAAAAGAAGTTCGGCGTCGCTCCGGACAAAGTGATCGACGTGCTCGGGTTGATCGGCGACACCTCCGACAACGTCCCGGGCGTTCCGGGCGTCGGGGAAAAGACCGCCATCCCCCTTATTCAGAAATATGGCAGCATCGAGAACCTCTACAAGAATATCGGGAAGATCGAACAGAAGGGGTTGAGGGCAAAGCTTGAGGCCAACAAGGACCTCGCATTTCTCTCAAAACAACTGGTCACCATCGATACCGAGGTGCCGATCAGCGTCAGCCTCCCGGACCTTCAGGCAAAGGCCAGGGATGTTGCGACACTCTCCGGTTTGTTTGAGGAACTGGATTTCCGGTCGCTCCTCTCCACCCTGCGCAAGGGGGAAATCGCCCCGAAAAAGGTGGAAGAACCGATCGCGGATGCGCCTCCTCCCGAGGAGTCCCTCTCAGACATTCGAACGGACAAACATACGTACACATTGATCACGGAGGAGAAAGGGTTCAAGCAATTGCTGACCCGGCTTAAGAAAGCGAAGGAATTTGTCTTTGATACGGAAACGACCTCCACCGATGCCCTCCAATCGGAATTAGTCGGGATATCGATTGCGCTGCAACCGAGGGAAGCATTTTTCATTGCCGTCCAGTCACCCGCACGAGAGAGGGCGAGCGATCTTTTCGGCGAGCGCACGAAGGTCGATTCCAGCGAACAAGGGCTCGACCCCGAACTCGTGATTCAAGCGTTGAAGCCGGTGTTTGAAAAGTCCGCCACGACAAAGATCGGCCACAACATCAAATACGACATGCTCGTTCTTTCCCAGTATGGAATAGAGACGGCCGGACCCTTCTTCGATACCATGGTCGCAAGCTACGTCTTGAGAGCCGACGGAAGGCATGGTCTGGACGCAACGGCGAAAGAGCACCTCCGCTACAAGATGGTCTCCTACACCGAACTCACCGGATCGGGGAAAGACCAGAAAAAGATTCGGGAGGTTCCTCTCGAGGCTCTTTCCGATTACTCCTGTGAAGACTCCGATATCACGTTCCGCCTGTACGAGGTATTCCGCCCAAAGCTGAGCTCCGGTTCCATGAAACAACTGTGCAAGGATGTTGAGTTTCCACTGGTCCCCGTCCTCGCGCGCATGGAACAAGCCGGCATCGCCATTGATGTGGAGTATCTCCGTACGATGTCCAAGGTCATGGAGGGACAGCTGGAAAGTCTCACAAAGAACATTCACAAGCTTGCCGGCGGGCCGTTTAACATCAACTCAACGCAGCAGCTGGGGGAAGTTTTATTTACGAAACTGGGATTGAGGACCGTCAAGAAAACGAAAACGGGATTTTCCACGGACGTGAGCGTGCTGGAGGAGTTGCGGAACGAACATGAAATCGTGGAACACCTCCTGGAGTACCGGCAACTCTCGAAATTGAAATCCACGTACGTCGATGCCCTTCCGGCGCTGATCAACCCAAAAACCGGCCGGGTCCATACCTCGTACAACCAAACGATCGCCGCCACGGGGAGATTATCCAGCAGCGATCCCAATCTTCAGAATATTCCCATCCGGACGGAGATCGGCAGATCCATACGCAAGGGGTTCATTCCCGGGAAAAAAGGGAACAAGATTCTTTCCGCCGACTACTCCCAAATTGAGCTTCGGGTCATGGCGCACATCTCGGGGGACGAAGGATTAACGGAGGCGTTCCGGAACAAGGAGGATGTTCACACGACAACGGCGGCGAAGGTCTTCGGAGTTCCGGTCAAGGAAGTGACGCGGGATATGAGGCGCAAGGCAAAAGAGGTGAACTTCGGGATCATGTACGGCATTGGGCCCTTCGGTCTCGCCACCCGACTCGAAATCAGCCAGGCGGAGGCAAAGGAGATCATCGCCCGGTACTTCGAGCGGTTTCCAAAGGTGAAACATTATATTCATGAGACGATCGAGACTGCCCGCGTCCGGGGGTATGTTGAGACCATGCTGGGCCGGCGCCGGTACTTGCCGGATCTCAAAAGCGGCAACCAGAATATCCGCTCCAACGCCGAGCGTCAGGCAATCAACATGCCGATCCAGGGATCCGCTGCCGATATGATCAAAGCAGCGATGATCAGGATCGACAAGGCTCTTCGGTCAAAGGGGCTGCAGACACGGATGCTCCTTCAGGTGCATGATGAACTGGTCTTCGAGCTGGCAAAGGGGGAGGAAACGACGATCCGGACCGTCGTGACAAAGCACATGCAGGAAGCGTTGAAGCTCAACGTCCCGCTGGAAGTGGAAATCGGAGTCGGGAATAACTGGCTTGAGGCGCATTAAACAAAACCCGGCTCATCGCCGGGTTTTTCATTGTTGCACCATCAAGAGGGGATGAAGGATCACACCTCCATGATCTCCTTCTCCTTCAATCCGAGGAGGTGATCGATTTCTTTGATGTATTTATCGGTAAGTTTCTGGGTTTCGTCCTCTCCCCGTTTGCGTTCATCCTCCGAGAAGTGTTCCTGCTTTTCCGATTTCTTGAGGTGCTCGATCGCGTCGCGGCGAACATTCCGGACCGCAATTTTCCCCTCCTCCCCAAATTTCTTCACCAACTTCACCAGCTCACGCCGGCGTTCTTCATTGAGGGGCGGAATCGGGACGCGAACGAGATTCCCGTCGTTCACAGGGTTCAAGCCAAGGTTGGCGGCGATGATCGCCTTTTCGATCGCTCCGACCATTCCCTTTTCCCACGGTTGCACGGAGATCGTATGCACATCGGGTGTGCTGACGTTCGCCGTTTGATTGAGGGGTACCATGGAGCCGTAGTAATCCACCTTCACACCATCCAGCAGAACCGTTGTCGCTTTTCCCGTCCGGATCTTGGTCAACTCGTCACGAACGACCTCCACCGCCTTCTTCATCCGCTCTTCCGTATGTTTCAGAATATCTTTCACCATAACCGTTCACCTTCCCATTGATGAAATGTCATGCATGCAGTTCTGGAGCTTTGATTGACAGCTTGGTCACCACTTTCGAGCCCACCGGGTCTCCCATGATAATGCGCTTCAGGTTTCCCGGGATGTTCATATTGAACACCGCCAGCGGCAGGTTGTTTTCCTTGGAAAGCGTAATGGCGGTCAGATCCATCACCCTCAGGTCGTTTTTGAGCACGTCCGCATAGGTGATCTCCGGGAAGCGGATGGCCGAGGCATTTTTCTCAGGGTCGCTGTCGTACACGCCATCGACTCTCGTCCCTTTCAGAATGAGATCGGCCTCGATTTCGATCGCACGCAGCACGGCGGCAGTATCAGTGGTAAAGTACGGGTTGCCGGTCCCGGCGGCGAAGATCACGATCCTTCCCTTCTCCAGGTGCCGGATGGCGCGCCGGCGGATGAACGACTCGGCGATCTGCTCCATGGTAATTGCGGACAGGCAGCGTGTGAACACGCCCTGGTGCTCCAGGGCGCTCTGTAACGCGAGCGCGTTGATCACCGTGGCGAGCATTCCCATATGGTCGCCCGTCACCTTGTCGATGCCGTCGGAGGATTTTTCGACCCCGCGATAGATATTCCCACCGCCGATCACAATCCCGACTTCAACGCCCGCCTCCTGAACTTGCTTGATCTCCCCTGCGTACATCTTCAGGACTTTATCGTCGATGCCGTATTCCTTGTCCCCCATCAGCGCTTCGCCGCTGAGTTTCAGAAGGATCCGCTTGTAGTGTGGCTTAGCCATGCAACCTATCGTCAGGATGAAAAAAATCCCGAATCGCTTCGGGATGATACGTGATCTTAGAGATGGTTTGAATACTCACCGAGGTGGTAGCGATGGAATCGCCGGATACCGATCTTTTCTCCCATCTTCCCCGTCGCCTCATCGATGAGGTCCCGGATCGTCTTCCCGGAGTCCTTGATGAAGCTCTGCTCCATCAGGCAAACCTCCTGGTAGTATTTCTCGAGACGTCCCTGGGCAATCTTCTCCGCGATGTGGGGCGGCTTCCCTTCATTGACGGCCTGTTGCTTGTAGATCTCGATTTCCTTCGCCATCACATCCGGCGGCACATCTTCCTTCCGGATGTAGAGCGGTGTCATGGCCGCGATCTGCATGGCGATGTCATGAGCCAGGGCTTTGAAATCCGGCGTCTTGGCGACGAAATCCGTCTCGCAGTTTAATTCCACCATGGACCCGATTCTTCCCCCTGCGTGGATATAGGCCTCAACGACGCCCTGATTCGTTTCGCGATCGGCGCGTTTTGCGGCAGTCGCAGCCCCTTTCTTCCGAAGGTACTCGATCGCCGCTTCCATGTCGCCCTTCGTCTCTTCAAGGGCGCGTTTGCAGTCCATCATGCCAGCACCGGTTTTGTCCCGGAGCTGTTTTACCAGTTCACTTGAAATACCTGCCATAACCTTTGTACAGCCTCCTTTACTGTCTCTTTTCCTCTCCGCGAGGTTTTTCCGTTTCTTCTTTCTTTTCCGCCCCTTCCATCATGGCCTGTTCCGCCCGCACGGACGCTGCCCGCTGACTTCCTTCGAGAACCGCATCGGCAACCGTCCGCGTGATAAGCTGAACAGCCTTCAGGGCATCGTCATTGGCCGGAACCGGAAAATCAATCTGTTCCGGATCGGTGTTCGTATCGACAATCGCCGCCACGGGAATTCCGAGGCGATGGGCCTCTTTCACCGCGATGGCTTCCTTCTTCACATCCACCACAAAGATGAGTCCGGGGAGTCTCGACATTTCCACCACACCCATCAGGACCTTCTGCAGCTTTTCCCGCTCGCGATCGAGAAACAGGCGTTCCTTCTTCGTAATCTTCTCGAATGTTCCGTCGGTCTCCATCTTCTCGATGTTCGTGAGCCGCTTGACGCTCTTCCGAATGGTCGTGAAATTGGTGAGCATACCTCCCAGCCAGCGCTCGGTCACGTAAAATGCTCCACAGCGCGTAGCTTCCTCCCTCACGACTTCCTTGGCTTGCTGCTTGGTCGCCACAAAGAGAGGTTTTCGACCCTGCGCGACGATATTGGCAATCGCGTTGCATGTCGAGTCGAGCATCTCTTGCGTTTTCTTGAGGTCGATGATGTGGATCCCGTTCCGCTCCATGAAAATATAGGGCTTCATCTTGGGATTCCAACGGCGGGTAATATGCCCGAAGTGGGCACCGGACTGCAGAAGTGCGTCTAATTCAACACGTGGCATTGAAACTCCTTTGAGTTAGTCTGCTACCCTCGTCATTTCATCCCGGATCCCGCCGGCAAGAAAACCGCCGGGACACTCCCGTTCAGATCGGAAGGTATGATTGATTGAAAGAGTGAATTGAACCGTTTGTTACCGCTTCGAGAACTGGAACCGTTTGCGTGCTTTCTTCTGACCGTATTTTTTCCGCTCGACCATCCTCGGATCGCGCGTCAGCAACCCTGCGTTGCGAAGGTTCTGGCGGGAGTCCTCATCGAGCGCCACAAGGGAACGGGCAATCGACAACTGGATCGCGCCGGCCTGACCCGTCGGTCCCCCTCCATTGACCCGTACTTTCGCATCATATCGTCCCTTGGTCGAGGTCGCTTCGAATGGTCTGAGAACCTGCTCCCGTAAAACGCTGATCGGGAAGTACACTTCCAAGTCCTTGTTATTGATGGTGATCTTCCCTGAGCCTTCGGTCAACTTGACGCGGGCAACCGCCGTTTTGCGTCGTCCGACCGTAATCCGTGCTGGCATCGACATGCTGTTCCTTTAAGAAATTAGACCGATAACACTTCTGGTTGTTGTGCCGAATGCGGGTGAGCCCCGCCGGCATAGACTTTCAACTTTTTGATCATCTGGCGGCCGAGACGGTTTTTCGGAAGCATGCCGCGTACCGCATATTCGATCACGTCCGTCGGCTTCCGGTCGAGCTTCTCCTTGAACGATTCATACCGTCCACCACCCGGGTACATCGTATTATGGAAATACTCCTTCATCTCCACCCGGTTTCCCGTCACGACGACCTTCTCTGCATTGATCACGACAACGAAATCACCGAGATCGTGGTTGGGCGTGAACGTCGGCTTGTGCTTGCCCCGGATGATGTGGGCAATCCGTGAAGCGACACGGCCGAGGGTTTTCCCGCTGACATCAACCACGAACCATTTTTGGTCGACTTCTTCCGGTTTGAAAAATTTTGTTTTGGGTGATGTTTCCACTCTCTAAGCCTCCGATATCCGCCGAAGCGTCAATTTTTGTTGTTTAAAAGCTTGTGAATATAGGCCATAAATGCTCCAAAGTCAATTACTTTTTCTGTGTAAGGTCAAGGATGGTCAAACCACTGCTGATAAGAACCATTTCAGATGGCATTGGCCAGGGCATCACCCATGGCGGAGGTCGTCAGAAGGGTCTCTGAGGAGGAGGTTTGATAAAGGTCGCCGGTTCGGAGTCCGGCTGCAAGAACGCTCTCGATGGAGCGTTCGACGGCGTCGGCTTCAGCCTGAAGATTGAAGGAATACCGAAGCATCATCGCCACGGAGGCGATGGTCGCAATCGGGTTGGCCTTACCTTGGCCGGCGATATCCGGCGCGGAACCGTGCACCGGCTCATACATCGCTACGTTACCCCCAAGGCTGGCCGAAGGGAGCATCCCGATGGAGCCGGTGAGCATTGCCGCTTCGTCACTGAGGATGTCGCCAAACAGGTTCTCCGTGACGATCACGTCAAACTGCGCGGGGTTGCGGACAAGTTGCATGGCACAATTATCGACATACATGTGGGTCAACGGAACATCAGGATACCGCTCCCCGACAGCGGAGACAACCTTCCGCCAAAGCTGGGAGGTTTCCAGAATATTAGCCTTGTCCACAGAGCAAACCTGTTTCCTCCTTTTCCGCGCCGCCTCGAATGCCACGACGGCTATCCGGTCTATCTCCGACTCGGAGTATCGAAGGGTGTTCACACCAACCTCCTGGCCATGCGATCTTTCGATACCGCGAGGTTCGCCAAAATAGAGACCGCCCGTCAATTCGCGCACAACAAGGAGATCGACATTCCGGACAATCTCTTTCTTTAACGACGAAGCGTTGAGAAGAGCGGAATATATTTTCGCCGGACGGAGGTTTGCATACAGCCCTAATTCTTTCCGCAACCCAAGGAGCGCTCTCTCCGGTTTCAGGGGAGAAGGATTCGTATCCCACTTCGGTCCCCCAACCGCACCAAGGAGAACGGCATCCGAACTCCGGCAAATCTTCAACGTCTCCTCCGGCAACGGCACACCAACGACATCGAGCGCCGCTCCCCCCGCCAGCCCTTCTTCTATGTGGAAGTCATGCTTGAACACTGTGCTCAACCGCTGGAGCACCTTGAGGGCCTCTTGAATCACCTCCGGGCCGATACCATCCCCCGGGAGGACAGCGATCTTTGACGTCATGCATTTCCTTTAAGAAACAAACAGAGGCTGTCCAAAAAGGCGTTAAATGTGGGTAGTAGCCGCAATCTTCTCGCAGACATAAAGTCTGCGCCTACCAAGGTTCTTTTCTTTTTGGACAGCCTCGGGATGACAACACATCTTTCAAGATTACGACCTGCTGATAACCTTGCTGAGTTCTTCGGATCGTCGCGTGGCGGTCGCAACCGCATTGATCAGCATGGAACGGAGGCCATGAGATTCCAACTCGTGGATGGCATTAATTGCGGTACCGCCTGGCGTCGTCACCTGATCTCTGAGAATGGCCGGATGGAGACCGGATTCCTTCACCAATTTCGCCGACCCAAGGACCGTCTGGATGGCGAGCTTCGATGCAATGTCCCTGGAGAGACCCATCTTCACTCCGCCATCGATTAACGCTTCGATGACCATGTAGATATAAGCCGGTCCGCTTCCGCTCAACCCTGTGACAGCGTCCAGTTGTTCCTCCGCAACGACAACCACCTCCCCCACCGCTTCAAATATGGAGATGGCGATCCGCTGTTGTTCTTCGGAGACGAACTCCCCAAAGGAGAGGGCGGTTGCTCCTTCGTCGACTGTCGATGCAATGTTCGGCATGGAGCGGACAATGGCGACCTGTTGACCTAAGGCGCTTTGAATAAACGCAATTTTTACTCCGGCTGCAATCGAGATGAGCAGATGGTCCTTCCTGACGGCCTTTTGCACCTGGCTTAAGACTTTCGGGAGCGTCTGCGGTTTGACACAAAGGAGAACGATCTCCGAAGCTTCAACGGCTTCGACAAGATTGAGCGAATGGTTGACGTTCCACTGGGCTGAGAGTCTTTGCAGTTTGTCCAGGTGCACACCGCTCGCGGTGATCTTGTCCGTCGGGGTGAGCCTGGCATTGATAATTCCCTTCATCAAGGCACTCCCCATATTGCCCGCGCCCAGAATGGCAATGGAACGGTCAATATAATGATGGCGTTCCTGCTCCTGCTCTCCCTGTTCTTGTTGTTTGTTCACCATGACCATTTCTTTCTATGAGTGTGTTGATTCAAAATCACGAATCGCCCCCTCGAAACGCATCAAGTACCCGAGTTCGTCGACGCCGTTGAGCAGGCAGTACTTGGAAAAGCTGTCGATCGGAAATGATTCGCGCGAACCGTCCGGGAGCGTTACCGTCTGACTCTCAAGATCGACTATCACTTGCGCATTCGCATCGGCTTCGAGGAACCTCACCAATTTCCAGTGCGCATCCGCGGAAACCTCGACCGGCAGTAAACCGTTTTTCAACGCGTTGCTCTTGAAAATATCCGCAAACGAGGTACTGATGACCGCCCGGAACCCGAACCCGCAGAGAGCCCATGGGGCGTGTTCCCGCGATGAACCGCATCCGAAATTTTCCCCTGCCAGAAGGATACGTGCCTGGCGATAGAGAGCATTGTTCAAAACAAATTCCGGCTTGGGCGAACCGTCCGGTTGATAACGCCAATCCGCGAACAGGTGATCCCCCATCCCCTTTTTATCCGTTGCTTTCAGGAAACGGGCCGGAATGATCTGATCGGTATCGATATCATTCACCAGCAGAGGAGCAACGATGGATTGAAATGCCGAATACTGTGACATGCGTTTCTTTCAGTGCGTTATCAGTGTACGGACATCGGTAATTCTGCCGGTGATGGCCGTGGCGGCGGCTGTCAAGGGGGAGGTGAGAAATGTCCTTCCCCCTTTTCCCTGCCTTCCTTCGAAATTACGGTTACTTGTCGATACTGCATACTGACCGGGCTCCAGTTGGTCCCCGTTCATCGCGATGCACATCGAGCACCCCGCCTCGCGCCAATCCGCGCCTGCTTCTTTGAAAATCCGATGCAATCCTTCAGACTCAGCCTGGCGCTTGACCTCCTGCGACCCCGGCACGACGAGTACCCGCACACCGGATGCCACCGTTCGTCCTTTCAGCAATGCAGCCGCCTGACGCAGGTCTGAGATCCGCGAGTTGGTGCAACTTCCGATGAAGACGACGTCGATCACCTTTCCCAACAACGGTTCTCCGGGCCGGAGCCCCATATACGTCAGAGACTTCTTCAATGCAAGTTTCTGTGAGGCATCGGAGAAAGCGTCCGGATCGGGGACACGTCCGGTGATGGACATGCCCATTCCGGGATTCGTACCGTATGTGATCATCGGCGCCAGGGCGCCTGCATCAAGCGTAATCGACTTGTCATACGTGGCGCCGTCATCAGTTCGCAGTTTCATCCATCGTTGCACGCTCATTTCCCACGCATCCCCTGAGGGGGCATATTCGCGTCCTGCGAGATAGGCGACCGTGGTCTCATCGGGCGCCACCATCCCGGCACGGGCACCTCCTTCGATCGACATATTGCAGACCGTCATCCGCTCTTCCATCGATAATGACCTGATCGCACTTCCGGTGTACTCGAACACGTGCCCCGTCCCTCCCCCCACTCCAATTTTCGCAAGCAGGGCAAGAATAATATCCTTTGCCGAAACGCCCGGTGACAGGCTCCCCTCAACCCTCACTTCGAACGTCCGGGGCTTTCGTTGGAGCAGGCACTGCGTCGCGAGGACGTGTTCCACTTCACTCGTCCCGATACCGAAGGCCAAGGCGCCAAAAGCGCCATGGGTCGATGTGTGGCTGTCTCCGCACACAATGGTCATCCCGGGCTGCGTGAGGCCGAGTTCGGGACCGATGACATGGACAATCCCCCGGTTGGGGCTCTCCATCCCGTACAGGCGGATGCCGAACTCCCGGGCATTCGCCTCCAGTTGCCGGATCTGCTTTGCGGCCAGGGGATCGGCAATCGGGAGCGACGGGTGATGCGTCGGGATGCTGTGATCCATTGTCGCAACGGTTTTCCCCGGCCTTCGCACGTTCAATCTTCTTTGCCGCAGACCGGTAAATGCCTGCGGGGAGGTTACTTCATGGATCAAATGCAGGTCGACATACAGGATTGCGGGAGACCCCGGCTCCTGCGCCACCAAGTGCGATTCCCAGACTTTTTCAAAGAGTGTTTTTGGTTGGATCATAATAGGTGATTCGTCATTCATGCGTCATGAAGGATCTTGACGTTTTGGCTCAAGTCTCAGCAAGGTGTCCAGCTTATACGGCAACCGATGCTTCCTTGATCTCTTCCTTCACCTGTTCTGACTTCTTCTTTTTTGCCACGAGAGACCGGTTCAGTGCCTCCAGGTATGCTTTTGCACTTCCCGTGATAACATCGGTGCTCACCGCTCTCCCATTGAAGAGTACACCGTCAAACTCGCCCCTGACAAACACCTCCCCGATGGCATCCCGGCCCAGACTGACGGATTTAATCGAATACTCCGTCAGCTTCCCCACGATCCCCGTAATGCGTTCGATGGCTTTGTACGCCGCATCGACGGGCCCATCGCCGGTTGCCGAATCGACGAGGCGCTGATCCCCGATCCGCAGTTCAATGGTCGCCGTCGGCCTGAGGTTCGTCCCGCTGCTCACCTGGATGTTTTCGAGCTGATAGAATTCCTCCACATCCCCCACCCGGTCTTCGATGATCGCCACCAGGTCTTCATCAAAAATCTCCTTCTTCTGATCGGCAATACTGCAGAACACCTGGTAGGCGCGTTCGAGCTCTTCCTGGGTGAGTTCGTATCCGAGTTCGGCGTACCGCTGCTTCAAGGCATGGCGCCCGGAGTGTTTTCCGAGCACGAGCATACTGTGCTTGATGCCGACGGACTGCGGCGTCATGATCTCGTACGTAATCGGACTCTTTAACAGACCATCCTGGTGGATGCCTGCCTCATGGGCAAACGCGTTCGCTCCGACGATGGCCTTGTTCCGCTGGACGAGCATGCCGGTAAGACTCCCCAGTAATTTACTCGACTTATAAATTTCTTCCGAATTGACATTAGTGTAGATCCCGAGCTTTTCCTTGCGGGTCTTCATCGCCATCACGATCTCCTCCAGGGCTGCATTCCCGGCCCGCTCACCGATCCCGTTGATGGTGCACTCCACCTGCCGCGCACCGTTTTGGATTGCAGCGAGTGAATTCGCCACCGCCAGACCAAGATCGTTATGACAATGAGCGCTGAACAGAACTTCATCACCACACTTCACCCGTTCCCGGACGACCTTGAACATGTTCCCATATTCCTCTGGAACGGCGTACCCAACCGTGTCCGGAAGATTAATGATGGTTGCCCCGGCATCCAAGGCAGCCTGCACAACCTCGCAGAGGAATCCGATGTCGCTCCGGGAGGCATCCTCACATGAGAATTCGACCTCCTCACACAGGGAGCGTGCATGCTTCACGGCCGAAGCGGCATCGGCCAGCACCTGATCCCGCGTCTTCTTCAGTTTGTGGGCAAGGTGGATATCCGAGGTGGCGATAAATGTGTGGATCCTCGGTTTTTTCGCGTACTGGATTGCGTCCCATGCCCGGTCGATATCGGCCTTTACCGCACGGGCAAGGGCAGCCACCGTACAGTGCTCGATCGTTTTAGCGATGAACCGAACTGCCTCGAAATCGCCCGCCGAGGCAATCGGAAAACCCGCCTCGATCACATCGACCTTGAGGTGCTCCAGTTGCCGTGCCATCCGCACCTTCTCCTCCAAATTCATACTGCATCCGGGCGATTGTTCCCCATCCCTCAACGTGGTATCGAACACATAGACTCTTTGTTCCATCGGTCTCTATCTCCTTACAATTGTTTTCCTTCGATCTGCACCAGTTTCCTGACCCAACCCATCAGTTCCTCGAACTGACCGGGGAGCAGCGATTGTGCCCCATCGGAAAAAGCCTCTTCAGGATTCGGGTGGACTTCAATGATCAGCCCGTCCGCTCCGACGGCAACGGCCGCCTTGGCAAGAGGGGTTACCAGACTGCGAACGCCGGTCCCATGGCTGGGATCCACAATGACAGGGAGGTGGCTCAATTCCTTTAAAGCAGGGACTGCCGAGAGATCGCATGTATTGCGCGTGTAGTCCTCGAAAGTCCGGATACCGCGTTCGCACAGAATGACCTCATAATTCCCCTGCGACATAATGTACTCCGCCGACATGAGGAGCTCCTTGAGCGTGCTGGACATGCCGCGCTTGAGCAGCACCGGCTTCTTGATCTTCCCCACCTCTTTCAGAAGAGCAAAGTTCTGCATGTTCCGCGCGCCGATCTGGAGAATGTCTGTGTACTCCGCCACCAGTTGAACATCCCCGGGCGTGATGACCTCCGTGATAATAAACAGCCCTGTTTTTTCCCTCGCCTCCGCAAGAAGCTTCAACCCCTCCTCTTCCAATCCCTGAAAACTGTAGGGGGAGGTACGTGGCTTGAATGCCCCACCCCGCAAAACGGTGGCCCCGGCACTCTTGACCTGCTCCGCACTTTTCAGGATTTGTTCACGGCTCTCGACGGAACAAGGTCCTGCCATGACCACAAAATGTTTATTGCCCACGGTGATGGACGACCGGCCAACCTCTGTCGTTCGCTCCAGCGTAATTTCCGACTTGACCTGTTTCCACTCCTTGCTGGCAAGCTTAAAGGGTTTCAGGATCGGCACGACGTTTTCGACACCATCAAGTGAATCGAGTGCCTGCAGGCGGGTTTTCCCGCGCTCATCACCCACACACGCGATGACAGTCCTCAACTCTCCATAAATGGGATGGACCTCAAAGCCCAACTCCCTCACTTTTTCAAACACATGTTCGATTTGGTGCTTGCTTGCACCGGCTTTCATAACGATAATCATAAACGGAGCACTACTTCCTTTCCTCGTATTTCTTTTTTACGATGCTGCGACGGTCGGGCCGGAGAAGACAACCTCACCAGAACATCGCGTTGATTTGGGTTGTGATTTCCGCTTGTGACCGTATCTCACTGACCTCCGATTCCAGTTCGGCGATGCTGCGGGCGCGCATCTCGGCCAGGCGTGTCAAAAGGCTCTGCAAACGGGGGTCTTTGATCCGCGTCGCTTTCGCGTGATAGGACTTTACGGCCTCGCGTTCTTCTTGCATCAACCACTCGATGAGATCCGTTGAACTGGTAAATGATGGTACGGCTGACATACGTAACCTCGCAAGAATGATAAATGGATGCCTGAGCGTATCCCCTAGGAAACAACCTCTTCCGGCACGGTGGATTTCAACAGGTGATAATAAATACTGTCAACAAGCGCCTTCCAGCTCGCCTCGATGATGTCGGTGGACACTCCGACGGTGTTCCACGTGGTGTGGCCATTGCGTGACGTAATGAGGACCCGGACCTTCGCGCCGGTCCCATCCTGGCCATCGAGCACCCTCACCTTGTAGTCGGCGAGGTGCATGCCTTTCAATTCCGGGTAGAACTTTTCGAGGGCTTTCCGGAGGGCATTATCCAACGCATTGACCGGCCCGTTTCCTTCCGAAGCGGTATGTTCGACTTCGTCCCCCACCCGCACTTTAATAAGAGCCTCCGAAACGGGCTGTTCATCCCTCGAGTTTTTATGGATAATGACTTTGAATCCCTCCAGTTCGAAAAACTCCCGCCAGTTCTTCAATCGTTGTTTGATGAGCAGTTCCAACGAGCCGTCCGCTTCCTCATATCGATATCCCTGGAATTCCTTCGACTTGATGTCGTCCACCATCCCCTGTACATCGGCCGATGATTCGTTCAGATCGATGCTCAGCTCGGCTGCTTTGTACATCACGTTGCTGCGTCCGGAAAGATCGGAGACAAGGACGCGACGTTTATTCCCGACAACCTCAGGAAGGATATGTTCATAGGTCCGGGGCGTTTTCATGACAGCGCTGACGTGCACTCCTCCTTTGTGAGCGAAGGCGCTTTGTCCCACGAACGCGAGATGCTTGCGGGGCGCAAGATTGGCCAGCTCGCTGACAAAGTGAGAAAGCTCCGTCAGCCCGGCCAACTGCCCCGGCTCAACACAGCCATAGCCAAGTTTCAGTTGAAGATTGGGGATGACCGAGCAGAGATTTGCATTTCCGCACCGCTCTCCGAAACCGTTGACCGTTCCCTGGACATGGGAAGCGCCCTTCATGATAGCCGCGATCGAGTTTGCTACGGCAAGCTCGCAATCATTGTGGGTATGGATCCCGAGAGGGACGGAGATCTGCTTCGCCACTTCACTCACGATGGACGCAACCTCCTCCGTCATCGTTCCGCCGTTCGTGTCACACAGCACGATCACAGCGGCACCGCCGCGTTCTGCAGCCTTCAAGGTTCGCAGGGCATACGCGCTGTCGTCCTTAAACCCATCGAAGAAATGTTCGGCATCGTAGATGAGTTCCCGCCCCTGCGCCTTCAGGTAGGAGACCGATTCCTCGATGATCTCCAGGTTTTCCTCCTCCGAGATCTGCAAAGCGGCCTTCACATGAAGAATCCACGTCTTGCCGAAGATGGTCACAACCGGGGTTTCGGCCTCAAGCAGGGCGAGGATATTCGGATCAACCTCGACACGGTTCTTCGCCCGCCGGGTGCTCCCGAAGGCAGCGATCTTGGCGTGGTGAAAGCGTTCCCCCTTGACGCGCCGGAAGAACTCGAGGTCCCGCGGATTCGATCCCGGCCATCCCCCCTCAATATAATGGATGCCGAACGCGTCAAGCTTCCGCGCGATCCGGAGCTTGTCCTCCACGGAAAACGAAACGTCTTCCCCCTGGGTGCCGTCCCGCAGTGTCGTATCGTACAGTTCGATGTTCTTCATGGTGATCACCATTCCGGATAATGAACGCCTACTTCTTCTCCCAGTTTTCCGGCCGTAACGCGCGAACGGCTGCGCCAGCCCGCCACATCTCCGATTGCTTCCACTCGTTCAGCTCCTTTTCCAACCGCTCACGATAATCCGGGGCGCTGCAACTCTCCAACACCCGCTTCGTTTCGATTCCCTCCTGAACATCCCGATAGAGGAGTTCGAAGAGCGGTTTTGCAGCCGTCTCGAAATGCTTGGCCCAGTCCAGAGCCCCGCGCTGCGCCGTCGTGCTACAGGAAGCGAACATCCAATCCATTCCATTCTTACCGATCAGAGGGTACAGACTCTGTGTGGCTTCCTCGACCGTTTCATTGAACGCCTCGCTGGGAGAATGCCCCTTTGCCCGTAATGTGTCGTATTGCGCTTTCATCAGACCGGCAATCGCCCCCATCAGGACACCGCGCTCACCTGTCAGGTCGCTGTGAACTTCGTTTGCGAAAGTGGTGGGGAAGAGATATCCGGAGCCAACCGCGATCCCCAATGCTATCGCCCGTTCTTTCGCGTGACCGGTGGCATCCTGATGAACGGCAAAGCTGGAGTTGATGCCGCTCCCTGCAAGGAAATTCGAGCGAACCGTTCGCCCCGCCCCTTTCGGGGCGACGAGGATCACATCGACCTCGGGAGGGGGCACCACCCCCGTCTGTTCTTTAAACACCACCGAGAAACCATGGGAGAAGTACAGGGCCTGTCCTTTGCGCAAATTCCGTTTCACCACCGGCCATTGCTCTTTCTGTCCGGCATCCGAGAGAAGGTACTGAACAACGGTGGCCTTTCGGATCGTCTCTTCGATATCGGAGAACAGGGTTTTTCCCTCCACCCAACCGTCACGCAGGGCATCAGCCCATCCCTTCCCCCCTTTTCGCTGGCCAATAATCACATTGATCCCATTGTCGCGGAGATTCAACGATTGTCCATACCCTTGAGGTCCATACCCCAGAATCGCCACCACCTCCTTCTCCAACGTTTTTTGTGCTTTGGAAAGGGGGTACTCCTCGCGGGTAACAACTTCCTCCTTGACACCGCCAAAATCGATAAGAGCCATTGCCGTAATTCTCCTCGTCGTTGATTCAATGATCGCGACCCGATGCTTGCACCGGCCGCGTTCTGTTTCTTAGATTTGCTGTGCTGCGGGGACCTTTTGCTCAAGGACAACCGGTGGAAGAGCGGCAGTTTCCCCTTTGGGAGCTACACGCCAAAACATCGGACCGTACTCCGGCCATTTCATCAACACTTCCTGCGCCCGCGCACTGTTCGTCAATTCCAGATGGCGATGGATAATCGCCTGCACGAAGCGTGTTTCCTCCTCCGAGTTGACTCTCCGAAGCGACACAAGATCGGGATTGAGTCTCCGTTCAAAATCTCCGAGCAGGTCGAGGACAAATGCAACCCCGCCGGTCATCCCCGCTCCGAAGTTGCGGCCGGCCGTTCCAAGAACCACCACCGTCCCATGCGTCATGTATTCGCAGCCATGGTCTCCGACCCCTTCCACAACCGCCAATGCTCCGCTGTTACGAACACAAAACCGTTCCCCCGCCCTGCCGCTGGCAAACAGTGCACCACCGGTCGCTCCGTACAATACCGTGTTGCCGACGATCACTTCCTGCGCGGAATTGAACCGGTTGTTCGGGGGCATGACGATGATCTCTCCGCCACTTATTCCTTTCCCCACATAATCGTTCGCCTCCCCGGTAAGCGTCAGGCGAACACCATGCACCAGGAACGCTCCGAAACTCTGCCCTGCGCTCCCGGTGAACCTGAGGTGAATCGTGTTCTCCGGCAAGCCGCGATCGCCATGCAGGTAGGCAATTTCTCCGGAGAGTTTTGTGCCGACCGAGCGATTCACATTCCGGATCTTATAGGCACGCGTGATAGCGACTTTATCACGAAGCGCGTCTTTCAGGTCCTGGAGGATGACGTCGTCCAGGGGCTTATCCGGCTTGTCGTTCCGGTGCCAGACACGGAGACGCTGATCATGCTCGAAGTCCCTGCGGGCGAGGATGCCGCCTAAGTCGACCGTATTGGCCTTCGGGTGGTCGGTGATGACCCGCTGTTTCAGGAGGTCGGTCCGACCGATCACTTCGTGCAATGACCGGAACCCGAGCCCGGCAAGGATCTCCCGCACATCTTGTGATACGGCATTGAGAAAGTTGATGAGCATTTCCGGTTTGCCATCAAACTTCTTGCGTAACACCTCGTCCTGGGTCGCAATGCCAACCGGGCAGGTATTGAGGTGACACTGACGCACATAACGGCAACCGAGGGAGATCAGCGCTGCCGTCCCAAAGTTATACTCTTCAGCCCCCAGCATCGCGGCGATGACGATATCCCTCCCGGTCTTGAACCCGCCATCGACACGGAGGGTCACCCGTTCGCGCAACCCGTTCAAGACCAGCACCTGCTGGGCTTCGGCGATGCCGAGTTCCCAGGGGGCCCCCGCATTTTTCACCGAGCTCAGGGGCGAAGCTCCCGTGCCCCCCTCGTGCCCGCTGATCAGGATAACATCCGCATAGGCCTTCGCAACCCCTGCGGCGATTGTCCCGATACCGGCCTCCGACACAAGCTTTACACAGACCCGCGCCCGGGCATTAACCTGCTTCAAGTCATAGATCAGTTGTGCAAGATCCTCGATACTGTAAATATCATGATGGGGCGGCGGGGAGATAAGAGCGATTCCCGGAATCGCCTTCCTCAGGCGCGCGATCAGGGGGGAGACTTTGTTGGACGGAATCTGCCCCCCCTCCCCCGGTTTGGAACCCTGCGCCATTTTTATCTCAAGTTCCCTGGCGCTTGCCAGGTATTCCGCCGTTACGCCAAAGCGTGCCGAAGCAACCTGTTTGATGGCGCTGTTGGCGGAATCTCCGTTGGGGAGTATGCGAAACCGCTGAGGGTCCTCCCCCCCTTCACCACTATTGCTCTTCGCCCCTATCCGATTCATGGCAATGGCAATCGTCTCATGCGTTTCGGGCGACAGCGAACCAAGGGACATCGCCGCCGTGGTAAAGCGCTTTCGGATTTCCTCCACCGGCTCAACCTCATCGACGGAAATGGGGTGGTTGACGTTCTTGAACTCGAGCAGGTCCTTGATGCCGATGGGAGCCGTGCCTTCGATCGCCTTCTTGAGGTGCTTGAAATCCTCCTGGTCCCCTGTGTCCCTTAAGCGCTGCATGGAGCGCAACGCATCCGGCGACCATGCATGCCGTTCGCCATTTTTGCGAAATCGATAGTTTCCTTCATCGGTAAGAGAAACCGGTGCCGCTGCAAACGCCCGTGCATGCCTTTCGATCGCCTCCCGGGCAATCTCCCTCAAACCGATACCGCCAATACGCGAAGGGGTTCCGGAGAAGTAGGCATCGACCACCTGGCTCGAGAGGCCAAGCGCTTCGAAGATCTGTGCCCCGCGGTATGACCCGAGTAGGGAAATGCCCATCTTGGACATGACTTTCAGAATCCCGGCCTCGACCGCCTTTTTGAAGTTCGTGGAGGCCTCCAGCACGGAGATGGTGGAGCCGGGTCTCGACTCAACCATCGCACGGATCGTCTCAAATGCCAGGTAGGGGTTGACAGCATTGGCTCCGTACCCGATCAGCGTCACAAAGTGGTGCACATCGCGCGGCTCTCCCGTTTCGACAACGACGCTCACTTTTAAACGCTTCTGTCTGCGCAACAAATGATTGTGGACGGCCCCCACGGCAAGCAGGGCAGGCAACGGCGTGTTCGTTTGATTGACTCCCCGGTCGCTGAGGATCAGGAGAGATTTTCCCTCATCCACCGCCCGTTCCGCTCTTCCACAAAGTGTCTGCAAAGCCTGCTCGAACCCTGAATCTCCCTGGGTGACATCGAAAAGCATGGGGAGCGTTACCGACTCGAACCCGGGTTCATTGAACGAGGAGAGCGCGTCAAGTTCAGCGGAGAAGAGGACCGGACTTGGAAGTTCCACCTGCTTTGCATGTTCAGGAGTTTCGACGAACCAGTTTCGCCGGTACCCCAGCTTGCTCGACAGCGACATCACAAGCCGTTCACGGATGGGATCGATCGGTGGATTCGTGACCTGCGCAAATTGCTGACGGAAATAGGCGGAGAGAAGTTTGGGGAACTTGGAGAGAACCGCGATCGAAGCATCATCCCCCATGGACCCGACAGGCTCCTTTCCCTCTTCCATCATGGGCTTCAACAGGACCGTCATTTCTTCGGCACCGTAACCAAAACAGAGCTGTTGGCGCGTCAATTCGTCAGACGGTAGAGCTCCCCGTTCTCCCGTGATAGTCCCTTTGACCTCAGGCAGCTTGCGAAGATTCGCATCGACCCATTCCCTATAAGGCTTCCGTCGTGCAATTTCCTTTTTGATCTCGAGGTCCTTCAGCAAGACACCCTGATCGGTATCGACGGCGATCATTTGACCCGGACCAAGCCTCCCCTTCTCGACGACAAAAGCATCGTCTATTTCAAGGGCGCCGACCTCGGATCCGAGAACGATCAATCCATCGGAGGTGACCTTGTACCGGGCCGGTCGAAGGCCGTTCCGGTCGAGGGTGGCGCCGATGATTCCGCCGTCACTGAAGACGAGCGCAGCCGGACCGTCCCAGGGTTCGCTGAAACATTCATTATACTCGTAGAACTTCCGGACCTGTTCGTCAATATCATCCCGTGCGCGCCAGGCCTCAGGTACGAGCATCATCATCGAGTGCAGCAGCGTTCGGCCGGACAGGGTAAGGGCTTCCAGGGCGTTATCGAGGTGAGCGGAATCGCTCCCCCCCGGCTGGATGAGCGGCTTCAGGAGTCTGATATCCTCTCCCCAGTGATCGGAAGCAAGCTCCGCTTCGCGCGCCTGGGTCCAGACGCGATTGCCCTGAATGGTGTTGATCTCACCATTGTGGGCAAGCATCCGGAACGGTTGCGCAAGTCCCCACGTCGGAAAGGTATTCGTGCTGTACCGCTGATGATACATGACAAACGACGATTCAAACTCCGGATGTTTTAGATCGGGGAAAAAGCGGTCCAGTTCGGTCGCAATCATGAGCCCTTTATATACGATCGTTCGACTGGAAAACGAGCTGATGTAGAAATTCCTGATCTTCGTTTTCAGTGTGTACTTCTCAATCTCTTTACGAGAGAGGAAGAGAATTCGTTCGAACTCCGCCTGACTGATGTGCTTCGGTTTCCTCACGAACACCTGCTGGATGCTCGGGGCGGTCAGCGCGGCGCTATCGCCGATCACGGAAAGATCCACAGGAACCTCCCTCCATCCCAACAGTCCCATCCCTTTGCTGGTGATGACGTATTCCACCAGCGCCTTGCAGAGGGCGTAGGAATCCTCATCCCCGCGCGGCATGAACATCATCCCAACGCCAAGTTCCTGTTCGAAATCGATGCGAGCTCCAAGCTTTGGGTTCTCGAGCAACAGGAAGCGAACGGGGAGTTGCACCAGGATTCCGGCACCATCCCCCGTCTGGGTATCCGCAGCCACCGCCCCACGGTGGGTAAGGTTGCAGACCGATTGAATTCCTTTCCGGACGACATCATGGCTCTTCTTGCCGGCAATATTGGCAACGAAGCCCATGCCGCACGCATCGTGCTCGAAGCGCGGGTCGTACAACGGGAACATGTCTGAGATGGATGGTTGCATATGTTTTCTATTGATCCACGAAGGACACGAAGAAACACTAAGAAATGAAATTCGAGTAGAGCTCATCTCAAAAAAACAAACTCGCAGCGCAAAAGCACACAACACACAAGAAACTACTTTAAAACATTTTGCGCCTTCTGCGCATTTTTGTGGCAATAAAAATCAAAGGCCTGCTACACGTCTCCCTGGAACTCTCTCTTCAACGCCACTCTCCCGGTCCGTGCGAGTTCCTTCACTCCAAACGGCTTCAACATGGCAATGATGGCGTCGACCTTTTGCTCGCTCCCAGTCGCTTCCAGAGTGAGGGTCTTCGAACTGATGTCGACCACCTTGGCGCGGAAGATTTCGGCGATCTGCATGATCTCCGACCGTGATTCGGTGGTCGATTGGACTTTGATCAGGACCAGTTCGCGCTCGACAAAACTTTCGAAGGTGAGATCGACCACCTTGATCGTGTCGATCAACTTGTTCAATTGCTTGGTGATCTGTTCGATGATCTGGTCGTCCCCGCGGGTCACGACGGTCATGCGGGAGATATCCCCCTCCTCCGTCGGCCCGACGGTGAGACTGTCGATATTATATCCCTTTGCCGCAAACAAACCTGCGATACGGTTAAACGCGCCGAACTTGTTTTCCACCAGGATCGAGATGGTGTGCTTTTGCTCCTTTTCCTCCCCATTCGCCTTCGCGGATGCTGTGTTTGCTGTCTTTGCCATAGGTGGTATTATCCTTTCGTGAGAATCATCATCTCTTCAACAGCCACATCCCCTTCGGCGGTCACGGCAACCGGTTCGGGGGTGTCAAGCATTTCGTTGACGGTCTGGCCGGCCGGAATCATTGGATACACATTATCCTCCTTCGCCACGGCAAACTCAACGAAGACAGGCCCTTCGTTATACTCCATTGCGCTGCGAATCGCGCCCTCCACCTGACCGGGTTCAGTGACCTTCGACGCACGGGCTCCGTACGCTTCGGCCAACTTCACGAAGTCGGGGTTATACAGCTCGACGTGGGAATAGCGACGGCGCCAGAACAGCTCCTGCCATTGCCGCACCATTCCAAGAAAACCGTTATTGATCAGGAAGATCTTCATCGGGAGTTTATGCTCGACGATCGTCGCCATCTCCTGGACGTTCATCTGGAACCCGCCGTCTCCGCTGATCGAGATGACCGGAAGATCCTTGCGGCCAAATGCAGCCCCCATGGCGGCAGGAAGGGAAAATCCCATGGTCCCCAACCCACCGGAAGTAATATGGGATCGTGCATGCACCCAGTTGAAAAACTGGGCCGTCCACATCTGATGCTGCCCCACATCCGTGACGACGACGGCGTTTCCCTTGGTGATCTCTCCCAGTTTATGAATCACATATTGAGCCCGAAGCGCATTCCCAACCTTGTAGCGAAGCGGATGTTCTTTTTTCCACTGGTCGATGGTTTTCAGCCAATCCGAAGTATCCGCGGGTTGGACAAGATCGATCAGCTTCTTCAGAACTTTCTTCACATCGCCGACAATCGGGACATCGACCATGACATTTTTGCTGATCGCCGAAGGATCGATGTCGATGTGAATCTTTTTTGCTTCCGCGGCGAATGCTTCCACCTTGCCTGTGACGCGGTCGTCGAACCGGGCTCCGACGGCGATAAGGACGTCGCAGTAGCTCACAGCCACGTTCGAGTACCAAGTCCCGTGCATACCCAGCATGCCCATCGAGAGAGGATTGTTCTCCGAAAACGAACCGAGTCCATGCAACGTGGTTGTCACCGGACACTGGAGTTTCTCCGCCAGGGCGGCCAGCTCGGCACTGGCATTTGAATTAATGACTCCGCCGCCAACATAGAGAACCGGACGCTTCGCCCCATTGATCAGGTCGGCTGCCTTCTTCACCTGCTTCATGTGGCCTTCCACCACAGGATTGTAACTTCGCAGGTGGACGGACTTGGGATATTCGAAGATCGTCTTCTGGGCCATGACATCCTTGGGTAAATCGACCAGGACGGGACCGGGACGACCGGTGGTAGCAATGTAAAATGCCTCTTTGATGATCCTGGCGAGATCGCGAACATCCTTCACGAGATAATTGTGTTTCGTGATCGGCCGCGTGATCCCGACAATATCCGCTTCCTGAAACGCATCGTTGCCGATGAGCTTCAAGGGAACCTGCCCGGAAAAGACGACAATCGGGACTGAATCCATATACGCGTCAGCAATCCCGGTGACGGTGTTGGTTGCTCCGGGACCAGAGGTCACGAGGACCACACCGGGCTTTCCGGTCGCTTTCGCGTATCCTTCAGCCGCATGGGTCGCACCCTGTTCATGCCGTACCAACACGTGGTTGATGTCGGAGAGATCGACGAGAGCGTCGTAGACGCCGATGATCGCTCCGCCGGGGTACCCAAAGACGACCTCCACCCCCTCCTCGATCAAGCAGCGGACGAAGATCTCGGATCCGGTCATCGATTTTCCGAAATGGTTATGGTTTGCGTTGTGCACCTTTGAATGCGGCATACCGTTTCCTCTTAGTTTATGAATTCCCTTTTTTTGCCACTAAGTCACTAAGGCACAAAGAAAGATCCATTCGGTTGTTCTTCGTGCCTTGGTGTCTTGGTGGCAGATCTTGTTCGTATTTCTGGAATCAGTTACGTTTCATTGCGAGATGTCCTGCGTCTGTTTGACGCAGGACTGGTTTTCGTGTATCGCACAGTGATCACTTTGCGATCTTACAGAAAACCTCTCTTCGCAATGAAAATACTCTCATTACTCCCCAGATATTTTACCACGGATGGCACACAGATAATCACCGATAGTGGCAAAAACTTGGATTGCCATTAACCCCTGGTGATTCCGATACTTTCCCAAAAAAACGCCTATGGCGATCCCTCGGTGCAAATCGGTGTGTCATCGGTGGAAAAAATAACTGAGTAATTTTCGCCTCCATCAGAGATTCAAATCCGTGACAGCCCCGAGGCTGCTGCTCGAAACAAGCTTTGCGTACTTCGCCAGGACACCGGAGGTGTAGCGTGATATTGGGGCCTTCCATGCATTCCGACGCGCTGCCAATTCAGTTTCGGAGATATTGAGCTGGAGGGAGAGTTTCTCCGCGTCAATACTGATCATGTCCCCTTCCTTCACAAGCGCGATGGTCCCACCCACGGCAGCCTCCGGAGATACGTGACCCACAACCATCCCGTAGGTCCCTCCTGAAAACCGGCCGTCGGTGATCAATCCCACTGCATCGCCGAGCCCGGCCCCGATGATTGCCGAGGTGGGGGCGAGCATCTCACGCATGCCGGGTCCCCCTTTTGGACCTTCGTACCGTATGACAATGACATCACCCGCCCTGATCAATCCTGCGAGAATCGCACGCAAACAATCTTCTTCAGAATCGAATACCCTCGCGGGTCCGGTGATCTTCGACGTTTTCACCCCCGTGATCTTCGCGACGGCCCCTTCCGGTGCAAGATTGCCCCGTAAGATAGCCAGGTGACCATGGCTGTACAGCGGGTTCTTCCAGGGACGGATGACCTCCTGATCCTTCGCCGGCTCTGCGGGGACAGAGGCAAGGACTTCGGCCACGGTCTGGCCCGTGATCGTAAGGCAATCGCCATGAAGCAGGCCGTGATCGAGAAGCATTTTCATAACCTGGGGAACACCCCCGGCGCGATGAAAATCGGTGGTGACGTACTTGCCGGAAGGTTTCAGGTCGCAGAGCACCGGCACGCGCGCGCGGATCGCTTCAAAATCATCGATCGTCAGGGGAACATGCGCGGCTCGGGCTATTGCAAGGAGATGGAGAACGGCGTTCGTCGAACCGCCGATCGCATTGACAACGGCGATGGCGTTCTCGAAGGCTTTCCGGGTGAGAATTGTTCGGGGAAGAATCTGTTTGCGGACCGCTTCGGTCAGAACACGGGCGGAGGCTGAAGTGCTTTCGCTCTTTTCCTCGTCCTCTGCCGCCATCGTGGAGGAGTGCATTAAGCTCAACCCCAGCGCTTCGATGGCCGAGGACATCGTGTTGGCGGTGAACATTCCACCGCACGAACCGGCCCCCGGGCAAGAATGGCGCTCGACTTCCAGCAATTCCTTTTCGTCGATCTTCTTCGCACTGAATTGACCGACCGCTTCAAACGCGCTCACCACCGTCAGGTCACGGCCATTGTGGTGACCGGGCTTGATGGTCCCCCCGTAGACAAACACGGCGGGGATGTTCATGCGGGCCATGGCGATCAACGCTCCCGGCATGTTCTTGTCGCAGCCGCCGATGGCGAGGATTCCATCGAAGCATTGCGCGTTGCTGACCGTTTCGATGGAGTCTGCAATGACTTCGCGGGAGACGAGGGAATACTTCATCCCCTCCGTCCCCATCGAGATGCCATCGCTCACCGTAATGGTGCCGAAGACCTGCGGCATCGTGCCGGCGGACCGAAGGGCATCGATCGCCCTGTCGGCGAGTCCATCCAACCCGACGTTACACGGGGTGATCGTACTGTACCCGTTGGCAACGCCGATGATCGGTTTGTTGAAATCGGTATCGGTGAACCCGACGGCGCGAAGCATTGCGCGGTTCGGTGTCCGTTCCGTTCCCTGTTTGATCGTATCACTGCGCATGGTGCACCTGCTTGACGAAAAAGTTATACTTCTCCGCCAGAGGTGAACTTTGCTTTACCGGGTATACTTGAAGGGGTGTATGTTAGGTGTGCACGAGTTGGCCTCTGGCGTCTGGTTAGGCGATAATAACTAGGCCTAGGACGCCGACGAGGACAACAAGAATAATGGGAAGAATGCTGATCAGGGACAGAGCACCAAACAACCGGAAGCCACCCGGGAGGGTGTCGGTTGTTTTAAAAGAAAGGCTATGAGGTGTGCTCGGTTCCACTGTTCCGTAGTAAAGTGAATGAATTAAATATAAGAATCTTTAGCGCGTTGTCAAGAGGGAAGATGGATTTGAGATTAAAATTCTTTAACGGGTCCGAAAACGTCCTCATTAAGCAAACCTTCAAACATGCTTTTCTGCATGGTACGAGCTCCGCACGAGCGGTCCCGATTCCACATGCTCAAACCCCATCTCCATCCCCTTCTCCTTCAGCATCCGGAATTCCTCGGGAGTGACATACCGGTCGATAGGGAGATGTTTCCTCGGCGGCTGGTTGAATTGCCAATCGATCTCGTCAAAGAACGAGAACAATCTCATTGCTATGGCAACGACGGGGGTGAGGACTTTTCCCTTGACTCTGAACTTTTAAAAAGTGTTAGCTGCCGTTGGCTGAGTCAATCGTAACTTCATCGCGTCGTTCGGACTGCGTTCGGGAAGTTCATCCGCCGCAGCAGGGCCTGGAAGCGCGGGTCGCCGCGTACGGGGTTCCAAGTAGGTTCTACATTGATATAAGCAAGTTCGCTGGAGCGGGTTCGGTAAGCTTCCTCAAGCCATTCCATGGTACGCTCTTGTTCACCAGCGTATGCATAGAGGATTGCAGTATGGTTAGGGTTAACATAGGTTCGCTGGGACCGCGCCAGCGTCTCTGCGGCCAGTTTCATTGCCCGGGCATAGCCACCCTCCGCGTAGCCCCGCTCCAGGGCTTCGACAATTTCACGGTTATGCTTCAGGGCGAAGTACTGCTTCGCTTCTGCGAGCGCCTCCTTGTGCATTCGTTTTTCGTGGAAGACCTCCCAGAGCCCGCGATGCGGCCACAGGCCGTCTGGTTGCATTGTGGCGGCCTTGCGGTACTGCGTGATCGCTTCGTCATAGCGGCGCTCGTCCACTAGCTGCCCGCCGAGAATGAAGTGGAAAAAGGGATTGTACGGGTCCAACTCTAAGGCTCGCTCAATTTGCGTCCTCGCTTCGTGTGGGCGTCGCATGAGGCGCAAGAAAAGCGAGTAGAATGAGCGCACACTCGCGTAGTTGGGGTTGAGCTCGATGGCGCGCCGGAACTCCCTCTCGCCGGCCACCCAGTCCCAGTCGTGCCAGACTAGAACTACAGCCAAAAGCTCATGAGCTTCGGCCAGCGTGTCATCCAGCTTGACTGCTTTTACCGCGGCGGCCCTCGCTTTCGCAAATCCCTCACGGGGTGGTAGGAGCTCCGTATGTGCACGGGTGGCCCAGACGAAGCCGATACCTACATAGGCCCGCGCGTAATTCGGATCGTTCTCCAGGGCGAGTTGGAAGTACTCCAGCGCGGTGTCAAGTGCATCTGGACTCATCTTCTCCACGTGAAGGCGGCCTTTTAGGTATGCCTCGTAGGCTTCGGGGTTGACGGCGCGGGCGCTCGCCAACTGTCTCGCCTCGGCGGGAGTCACTGCAATCTTGATCTCGCGGGCGATGGCCCGTGCCACGTCGCTGTGCAGAGCGAGAACGCCTCGCAGTTCGCGGTCGAAGCTCTGCGCCCAGAGATGCCGGTCGCTGGGGCCGTGGATCAACTGCACGGTGATGCGCACCTGGTCGCCCTCGCGCAAGACCGACCCTTCGATCAGCCCGGCCACGTCGAGCTCGCGGGCAATTTGCGGCATGGCTTTGTCGGTGTCCTTGTAGCGCATCGTCGAGGTGCGCGAGATCACCTTCAAGGCGCTGATCTTCGAAAGCTCCGCGGTCAACGCCTCGTGCATCCCCTCGACGAAGTAGTCCTGCTCGGGGTCGCCCGTCAGGTTCTTCAGCGGCAAGACGGCAATCGCACTTATCGAGGTTGGTGTCTTTTCACCGCGGAAAAGCAGCAGACCGCCAACTACAAGAATGACGGCGAGGGCAGTGACACCAGCATACAGGGCGATGTGCTTCCGCCTGGGCCGTGGCTTCTGTGGGAGCTCTTTTCCTAAACCGGATTCCAGTTCCCTCTTGAGAGTTCTCAAATCCGTCAGCATTTCATCGGCATGCTGATATCTGTTCGTCCGATCCTTCTGCATCGCCTTCTTCACAATGCGTTCCAACTCCATCGGCACATCGCTCCGAAGCGATGTAGGAGGAGGAGGATCTTCATTGAGGATCGAGTACACAAGCGCTTCGTTGTAATCACTCCGGAATGGTAATCGGCCTGTGATCATCTCATACAACACGATACCAAGCGACCAAATATCCGTTCGATGATCAACCTTCTCTCCCCGCGCCTGCTCGGACGACATGTACGGCACCGTCCCTAACGTAGAGCCTGTCTTGGTGAGCTTTGTTGCTCCGCCGGTTCGTGCCAAGCCGAAGTCCATAATGACGGCTCGCCCTTTGTCTGTTATCATAATGTTACTGCTCTTGACGTCCCGATGAACAATGCCCTTCTCGTGTGCAGCTTGCAACCCTTCGGCTGCTTGAATGGCAACATCCACGGCTTCGTCTATCTTCAGGGGGCCTTTCTCGATCTTTCTGTTGAGTAGAGTGCCTTCATAAATCGCCATGACGAGGAAGACTTGTCCATCAGGCGTTTCATCAATCTCATGAACGTTACATATGTTAGGATGATCGAGAGAAGACGCAGCTTTCGCTTCGTGGATGAAGCGCTTCTTGTCTTGTTCGTCTGCGGCAAGATGCGGTGGGAGAAATTTCAGCGCGACGAGGCGGTCGAGCTTGGTGTCCTGGGCTTTGTAGACAACGCCCATTCCACCCTCGCCTAATTTCTCCAAGATCTTGTAATGGGAAATTGTTTTTCCAACCATATTTGTTTCCATCACTCTACTTCGGAAACTTCATCCGCCCCAACAAGGCTTGGAAGCGCGGGTC
>JACPUH010000078.1 GCA_016192345.1 Ignavibacteriales bacterium
ACGAACGGGAAGGCCTCCTTATTGCCCACAAGGCAGATTCCAACCAGCGTCGGTATTCAGCATCGGACGTGGAGCGATTGCAGTGCATCCGGCGGGCAATCACCGAACAGAAGTTCAGCATCCCCGCGATCAAAACCATCTATGCCATGATGCCGTGCTGGGATTTGATCGGCTGTTCCGAAGACGATCGCACGGCCTGCCCCGCATTCCTGGGACACTCACAACCGTGCTGGTCGTACGAACATAAGAATAATGCGTGCACCAAACTTGAGTGCCGGGCGTGCCCTGTCTACCAACAGACGACGGATTGCGGGAAGATCAAGGAAAGTATTGCTTCCCTCGCGAGGATAGTATGAACGTAATCTCAAGACG
The DNA here is from genome assembly GCA_016192345.1 of Ignavibacteriales bacterium. GTDB lineage: Bacteria > Bacteroidota > Ignavibacteria > UBA10030 > UBA10030 > UBA6688. The sequence goes on from JACPUH010000078.1 coordinate 373, forward strand.
ACGTTTCCTGAAGATCAGTGGTGTCACGGCGGGCGTGGCCGCCGCCGGCGCAGGAGTTTTGAAAGGAAGTCAACTCCTCAGTTCCTCCGATGTGATGAAGAGTCAAGGCATGCAAAGAATTCCCACCTTTTGCGATATCTGCTTTTGGAAGTGTGGCGCCATTGCAACGGTGAAAGATGGGAAACTCTGGAAAATCGAGGGGAATCCCGAAGACCCGCTCAGTCGCGGCCGACTTTGCCCACGCGGAACCGGGGGCATCGGAGCGCACTTCGACCCGGACCGATTACGCGCCCCCCTGATCCGGCGCAACGACCGGGGAAAGGAAGAATGGGTCGAAGTCACGTGGGATGAAGCCCTCGACTTTATTGCTGTGAAGATGCAAGCCATCAAGAAGTCGTACGGCCCTGAATCGATCGCCTTCTTCAGCCACGGGATCGGCGGGAACTTCTTTAAGCACACCCTGAAAGCCTTCGGCACCCCGAACATCAGCGCCCCTTCGTTCGCGCAATGCCGCGGCCCGAGGGATGTCGGTTTTCGGCTGACCTTCGGCGAGGATGTGAGTTCCCCCGAGCGGACCGATATTAGTAACGCCCAATGTCTCGTCCTGATGGGAAGCCATTTGGGCGAGAATATGCACAACACACAGGTGCAGGAGTTTGCGGAGGGGGTGGGAAAAGGCGCAACCATCATCGTTGTCGATCCGCGATTCTCCGTGGCTGCAAGCAAGGCGAAACACTATCTCCCCATCAAACCGGGGACCGACCTTGCCCTCCTCCTCGCCTGGATGAATGTCATTGTCAAAGAGGAATTGTACGATAAAGAGTATGTGAAGCGGTACGGCTTCGGCTTTGAACAGTTTGCCGCTTCTCTTGCAGAGTATACGCCTGCCTGGGCGTACGTCGAGACAGGAATTGAACCGGAACGGATTGTCGAAACCGCGCGAGAGATGGCCCGCTTCAAGCCCTCCACCCTGGTCCATCCCGGAAGACACGTAACCTGGTATGGCGACGACACGCAACGAAGTCGCGCTATCGCCCTTTTGAACGCACTGCTTGGGAGCTGGGGGCGCAAAGGAGGATTCTATACCCCGGCCAGCATGGATGTCCCTGCCTATCCCTATCCGGACTACCCGAAACCGGTCCGGGGAAAGGTCGATAACCCCGATCATCGGTATCCCTTTGCCCACGAAACGATCACCAACGGGATCCGGGAGGCGACGATCACCGGCAAGCCCTACCCGGTCAAAGGATGGTTCGTCTATGCGACCAACCTGCTTCACGCGCTGCCGAACGAGGAAGAAACGATCCACGCCATCCAGAACCTCGATCTGCTCGTCGTGATCGACGTGATCCCGAGCGAAATTGCCGGGTGGGCCGATGTCGTCCTTCCGGAGTCCGTCTACCTTGAGCGGCATGACGATTTGAATGTGGAATGGTTCCGCGAGCCTTTCATCGGCCTGAGACAACCGGTCGTCGAATCGCCTCACGATCAAAAACCGAATTGGTGGATGGCAAAGCGTCTCGCAGAGAAATTAGGGTTGGGACATTTCTATCCATGGAAGACGATTGAAGAATATTTCGAACAACGATTGAGTGCCGGAGGATACAGCCTGGAAACGTTGAAAAAGCAGGGGATCATCCGCGGTGCGAAACAACCGATCTATTTCGATGAGGGCGTCCCGGCCGAATTCCCAACCCCTTCGGGAAAGATTGAATTTTTCTCGCTTCAGCTCGCCCAGGCTGGATTCGATCCCGTCCCTCGTTACACGCGCCCCCCTGCCGGACCTCCCGGATCATTCCGCCTTCTGTACGGTCGCGCGCCGGTCCACTCATTCAGCAGGACGCAGTCCAACAGGATACTCTCGGACATGATGGACGAGAACGAGGTCTGGATCAACGCAGACATTGTGCGCCGTTATGGATTGAAAGACGGGGAATATATCAGGCTGAAGAATCAGGATAACGTTATCAGCAACCGGATCAAAGTGAAGGCGACGGAGCGGATCAGGCCGGAATGCGTGTACATGGTGCATGGGTTCGGGCACACCGCCAAAGGACTGAAGCATCCCTTCATGAAGGGGGCGAGCGATGCGCAATTGTTGACGCGGTATTCGGTTGATCCCTTGATGGGAGGAACGGGGATGAACGTGAATTTCGTGACCATCGAACCGGAGGCAACCCATGGCTAGGTTCGGGATGGTCATCGATACGGCGAAATGTGTCGGGTGCATGGACTGCGTTGTCGCCTGCAAAACCGAGAACAACGTGCCGGAAGGGTTCAACAGGGATTGGATCACCACGGAGGTACACGGGACGTTCCCCACGGTGCAGATGGAGATCCGGAGCGAACGGTGCAACCAGTGTGCGACACCTCCCTGTGTTTATAGCTGCCCCACCGGGGCCAGCCACGTCCACGATGTCGGAGGCATCGTCCTCGTAACGAAGGAGGAATGCATCGGCTGCAAAGCCTGCATTGCCTCCTGCCCCTATGACGCGCGGTTTATCCACCCCGAGGGCTACGCCGATAAATGCACCTTCTGCATTCACAGAGTGGAGGCGGGGATGGATCCCGCCTGTGTCGCAGTCTGCCCCACCCATTGCATGCACTTCGGCGACCTCGACGACCCGAACAGTCCGGTCAGCAAGCTGCTGGCCTCGCGGAAGCATCACTCGCTGATGCCGGAAGCCGGGACACAACCCTCCATCTTTTATCTCACGTGAGGCGCTCCATGCAGGAACTGAGTACAACACGGAACAATCACCTCATCGACCCCTCGCTTCATGTCTGGGGATGGGAGATTCCGGTCTACCTGTTCATCGGCGGATTGGTTGCGGGAATCATGATTATCTCCGGTTACTTCGTGTTGAAGGGACAGTATAAAAAGAATGTCTTTTCGTGCTTCCATCTCCCCCACATCAGCCTGGCCCTCCTGAGCCTCGGCATGCTGGCCCTGTTTCTCGACCTCGAACACAAACGATATGTCTGGAGGCTGTATACCACCTTCCAGGTCACCTCACCGATGTCGTGGGGAGCGTGGATCCTCGTCCTGGTCTACCCTGCATTGTTCCTGAACACGCTCATTCGCATCCCGGAACCGTTCCGCAACAGGATCAAGCTCTTTGACAGGCTCTCGGAACGGATCAACCAGCATCCTTTTGCCATCAAGAACATCGGTGTGATGAATATGCTCCTGGGAACGTTGCTGGGGATGTACACCGGTGTGCTTCTGAGTTCCTTCGGAGCGCGGCCGCTCTGGAACAGTGCGATGCTCTGGATGTTGTTCCTCGTCTCCGGACTCTCCTCCGCGGCGGCGTTCGTTCACCTGATCGCACGGGATACCTTCGAGCGGGAGTTGCTGGCGAAGGCTGACAACGGGTTCCTAACGCTGGAGCTGTTCGTTTTTGGCGGATTCATCAGCGGACTGCTAACCTCCACCCGGGTCCATCAGGAGGCTGCCATGACTATTCTGACGGGGTCGTACGCCCCAGGGTTCTGGGTCTTTGTAATCGGACTGGGCATTCTGATCCCGTTGCTGATCCAGCTTCTCGCCGTCAATCATAAGGTCCGCCACTCGCCGGTCGCTCCCATCATGGTGATCGCCGGCGGGTTGTTGCTTCGCATCATCCTTGTCGCCGCGGGACAGGATACGCATTGGACCCTCGCGTCCTTCCCCGGCAATTGATTTCTTTTGAACTGTTAGGAGTTCCGCCCATGTCAACGCTAGCAAGAATCCTTCATCTTGATAAGACTCACGAAGTACACATTGCACACGTAGCGCAGCCGTATTGGAATCCCTACCTGTCCGGAATTGGCCTCGGCCTGGTCCTGTTGGCTGCCTTTGTCGTCATGGGGCGGGGACTCGGCGCCTCAGGAGCTTTTTCCTCGCTTGTCGCAACGGGACTTCACGCCGTAGCTCCCGATCACACAACATCGAACGAATATTTTACAGAATACATCGGCGACGGGACGCAGCATCCCTTGAAGGATTGGCTGGTCTTTGAGGTGCTGGGGGTCTTCGCAGGAGGATTTATCTCCGGGGCATTGGCGAACAGGATAAAACCGACTGTTGAAAAAGGACCGCGCATCTCACGCCGCAATCGGCTCCTGCTGGCATTTCTTGGAGGTGGGATCATGGGGATTGGAGCAAAACTGGCGCGCGGGTGCACGAGTGGTCAGGCCCTCACCGGAGGCGCCCTGCTCGGCGTGGGTAGTTGGGCCTTTATGCTCGCCGTCTTCGCCGGTGCCTACGCAACCGCATATTTCGTAAGGAGACAATGGACATGAACGCACCCTTCTATAAATACGGTTTGTTCCAGGACGAGGTAAGCCTCGTCGTTGCTTTCGTCATCGGCATCGGTTTCGGATTCTTCCTCGAACGGGGAGGGTTCGGCAACGGGCGAAAGCTCGCCGCGCAATTTTACTTCACCGACATGACGGTTCTTAAAGTCATGTTCACGGCGATCGTTACGGCCATGGTCGGCCTTTACTATCTCTCGGTCTTCGGCGTGGTCGATCTTGCCCTCGTGTATGTCAATCCAACGTACCTCCTTCCCCAGGTCCTGGGAGGATTGATCCTTGGAATCGGATTTGTCATCGGAGGGTATTGCCCGGGTACATCCTGCGTCGCGGTATCAACGGGCCGGATCGATGGGCTTGTCTATCTCCTGGGAATCGTTGGCGGTATTTTCGTCTTTGGAGAGGCGTATCCACTTGTCAAAGGTTTCTATTTTTCAACGCCGATGGGGCAGATTACACTCCCTCAGCTCTTCAATCTCCCGTACGGCGTGCTTGTCTTCGCAGTTGTTGCGATGGCGCTGGGTGCCTTCGCCGCGGCGGAGTGGGGGGAAAAGAAACTCGGCTCCAGGATCGTGGAGAACTAACATGAAACAAAAACTTGCACGACTCGGTTTGAACGGAAGACTCGCCCTGATCGCCTTCACTCTCGGCCTCATCGCCCTCTTTGCCGGAAATCCCTACCAGGGATCGCAGGTCACCCTCGATGCCAAGGAGCTCGGAATCATGGTGGACCGCCAAGTCGACCACATCACCGTGGACGAACTGGCGGACTGGATTATCAAGGGAAGATCGGATTACCGGCTGATCGATCTGCGACCTGAGAACGATTTCTCGACCTACCATGTCCCCACTGCTGAAAACGTCACCGTTGCAGGATTGACTGAATATCCGATTCAGCGGAATGAAAAAATAGTCCTTTACTCGGAAGGAGGCATACACTCAGCGCAGGCGTGGATGCTGTTGAAGGCTTTGAAGTATCGTGGAGTGTACATCCTCCGCGGTGGACTGGAAGAGTGGAGGGACCGGATTTTGTTCCCGAACATTCCGGAGAACCCAACGCCGGATCAGGCCTCCCTCTTGGAGACCATGAAGGAAGTGAGCCGATACTTCGGAGGCACACCGCAGGCCCGGGGCCAGGGGAAGGACTCCCCCGCTTCAGCCCTGACATTGCCCAAATTGGAGATGCCCTCTTCCGGCTCACCGGCGGTGGCCGGAAAGAAAAAGAAAAAAGAAGGATGCTAAAGACCGATTTGCACCTCTAGGGATGCTTTCCTACCTTTCAGCGTCCGCGAGGAATCACATCAACGCCGCGACTGAAAAGGAGACCCTCTATGGCGAAACTACCCCAACGTTTTCTCGACTTCCAAAAGTATCATCCCACCATTGCCAAAGCGTACGATCAGCTTGGCAGGGCGGTTCACTCCGCCGGACCGTTGGAGGAAAGAAACCGGGCCCTGGTGAAGTTTGCGATTTCGGTCGGGGCAAAACTTGAGGGGGGTGCTCACTCGCATGCCCGTAAGGCGATCGAGGCGGGGGTCACCAAAGAGGAACTTCGCCACATCGCGCTCCTTGCAATACCCACGATTGGATTTCCCTCCGCGATGGCGGCCATGAGCTGGATCGACGATGTCGTCAAGGGCAGGAAAGCACGCAAACGAAAATGATCGCCGCTCAACATATGATTGGCGTGGTCCTTGCAGGCGGGGGGAGTACTCGCATGGGGACGGACAAAGCGTTGCTGGAGATCGACGGGACCACCATGATCGAGCGCGTCACGGAGACCCTGCGAAAGGTATTCGAAGAGGTCGTCGTTGTCTCCAATGTTCCCGTGAAGTACCGCTTCCTCGACCTCCCGGTGTTTCCCGATATCATGAGAGACTGCGGTCCCCTCGGCGGCATCCACTCGGCGCTGACACACCTGGAGACGGAAGCCGTCTTTGTCGTTTCGTGCGACACCCCCTTCGTCTCCGAGGGACTGATCCGGCATCTCCTGCGATCACGAGAGAACCATGAGCTTTGCGTGCCGCAAATGGGGAAACAGGTTCATCCGCTCTGCGGCATCTACCAAAAGACCGCCCTCCCGGTCATCACCCAGAGGCTCCAACAGCGTCAACTCCGGCTCCGGGAAATCTTCAACGTTGTGGATACACGCATCATCCCGATCGGTCCGGAACTTCCCTTCTACCATTCCAACCTCCTAAAGAATTTCAACACCCCGGGAGAATTCAAACAGTACTCCCAGCGAGGCTTCCCGAAGAAGTGGTTCTAAGAGCGCTTTAGCGTATCACGCGATCCAGAATTTCCCGTTGCCACCCTTTCCACGTACGGGAGCGGTAGTACTTCTTCAGTTGATCGGCGTATGCCGTTTGCTGAAAGAAGTATGCTGCCACCGATGCCGCCGGTGCGCGTAACCGGCTGTTAAAATGCGTCAGCGCATCGAACAGGTGCGGCAGGAGGTCGGAATCAAGATAGTTAAGTCGTTTCAAGGCTTCCAGCGCATTTGTCCGCGTGCGGAATTCATAAGACGGTCCCACAAGCGCCACCAGCCCTTTGATCGACGCCTCATCCCCCCCTCTCCCCTGCACCTCAAGCCATTTCACCCGAATCTCATGACTCATTCCCTCCTCAAGCTTCGTCAGATCGACATACCGGGCGACATGCTGAGGAAACTCCGAAGACAGCTTTTCCAAAGCCAGGGCAACGATAGCGTACGATGAATCCTTCAGCAGTTGCTCGAAGGGCTCCATCAGCTCCGGGGGGATGGGTGTTGCGTTGGAGAGCACGCTGAACCGGACGGGAGTGCTTTCGCTCAGCAAGGAACGCTTCAAGAGGCTCCGCGCGGTGGCATGGGGATCGTTCGCAAGCTGGGCGACGATTTCCGACCGAACGGCATGGAAGGTGTTCTTCTCATAAGCCTGGACCAGTGCTTCGCGCTTGACATCGAGCGCGATCGTTCGCATTGCCACAACCGCATCGTACCGGTCGATCATGAGCGGTGCGGACAACGCCTGCGCCTTTAACTCCTGAAACGATTTCTGAAACACCACCTTTTTCAGGATCATACTTCCGGGATCAAACAGAACGAAAGCGACGGGTTTCCCGGCCGGATTGGGGATGATAATCTTTTCTGTTTCGCGTTCAACCCAGGCCCGCGTTGCTCCCGAGGTGCCGTCGGAATAGTGCACTTCAAATACAACCGGCATCTTGAAGAGGTTGACCAGCTCGTCGGTTGCATGAGTTTGCCGCACGAGGACCTCCGTTTGACGGCCGGAAGATCCCTTCACCTGAACATCGGCGAAACTCACCTCGTACTGCGGTTCACCCCCGCGATAGAGCCATTGCCCGAAAAACCAATCCGGCACGATCCCCAGCGTATCCTGAAACGCGTGGTACAAATCGACCGTCTCGACATTCGCGTAGGAATGCTTTCGAAGATAATATTGGATGACTGCTTTGAACTCCGCCTCTCCGAAGGTGTACATCATCATATCGAGGATTGCCGATCCCTTCTGGTAGATGCGCGCTCCACCGGCTTGTGAGTGCACGATCGGATACCGGTCCGATTGGGTGGCGTTCAATGCTGAGAGTTGCTCCTGGCGTCTCATCCATTGATAATCATCCTGCCCAAAGTACGCCCGCCGGAAGAGTTTCGGATAGAAGGTCGCAAAGCTTTCCTGCAACCACGAATTCTTTGAGCTCCGGGCAGTGACATAGTCACCGAACCATTGATGGGTCAGTTCATGAACATTGACATCGATGTAAACCCTGTCCAGGAAACCCCTTGCATCCACGAGGAAAAAATCGCCAAAGACCGTGGCCATCGTATTTTCCATGGCCCCATACATAAAATCCTGCACCGGTATCTGGGAATACGATTCCCAAGGATAGCGCACCCCGGTTTGCTCTTCGAGG
>JACPUH010000084.1 GCA_016192345.1 Ignavibacteriales bacterium
AACCCACCCCCATCCCCCCCTCGCCGAGTTTCTCAAGTATCGTGTAATGTGAGATTGTTTGCCCGATCATCAGATAACCTCCAAGATGAAGTGCGTGGCGCTTCGGCGAACAGGTTCCGACCGACGAAGCTCCGCTTTTTGGAGCGTAGTCGGTCCGCCTTCGCCCAATTTTTCAAGAATTTGGTAATGAGAAATAGTTGTGCCGATCATGTGTATCTCCTGTTTTTGAGGTCCCGATTAAAAGCAATCGGAATCCTCAAATTTTGATCTACTCGTTGAGAAACACTCCTGCCTGCCGACTTGCCCGCCGAAGTGACAACGCAGGCGGGAGTGGTCGGCACGCAGGCAGGCGTAGGAAAATTTGGGATGTGACCGATCATGATACCCATTCGTTACAGTTCCTGTCTCAAGGCGATAGAAGGCCAAATGCACAGAGTGTTTTTCGACGTCACTTTCGGAGTGCTTTCAAGCGTTCCTTCGCCTCCTTGAATTGGGGAATCTCCGCATCAGCATTCTTCCAAAGAGTAAGGAACGTCTCATAACTCTTAATCGCTTTAGCGCGCTCATTGGTGCGCTCATAAATTGTCCCCTCGAGATAGTAACTTAGGGGGTGGACCTCGACAAACTGCGGAAACGAACTGCCGATTCCAAATACGGAAATATTGGACCGGAGGTCTCTCAGAACGGAGAGCGCAGCAGGAAACTGACCCATCGAAGAGAGAACCGTGGCCGTATAGTATTGTATTTTCGGATCCGGAAATGAGATCGTTCTGAAATACTCGATTGCCGTGCCGAAATTGCCGGAGGTCATCGCTTCGAAGGCGTTGATGTACGGAATGAACCCGGAGGAAACCACTTTTAACTCGGCATTCACAATATCCCTTGACTTCTGAAACTGACCACTGTGCAGATAATAGAAATAGGTAAAAATATGGTACGCTTGCGCACCCGCGTCAGAAAGAGTGAGCGCTCGCTCAAAATCGAGGCGTCCGCCGGTCGTGTCCCGCAGAAAGAACACTTTCATCCAGGCCCGGAGCATCAGCGCTGTACCGATGTGCCCGCGGCCGGAGGCGGGTGATTCGAGCGCAAGAAGGTCGTCAACTGCTTCGATCGCTTTTCTGTACTCCCCGCGACTGATTGCCAAGAGCCGAAGACCAAGGTAGCCTTCCACCCGTTCGTTAAACGGCCGGTCACTCCGGATAAGCCGGTGATACTGTTCCCTGGCAGCGTCGGGTTGTCCCGCCACAGCATAGATATCCCCCAACTGACGTTTGAGAAGAAAGTCCTGCGGAAATTTCTCGATGCCGACCCTGCAAACCTGGAGGGCACTGTCATATTGTGCCTGCTCGGCATAGGAATCGGAGAGCAAGGAGTAGGCGGTGGGGGAGGGTACATTCTTCAGGTACCGTTCCGCAGACGGTTGTAACTCGCTGAGTGACCGCGCACTCGCAAGCGTCCAATAGAGATGCTGGTGGGCTCGTTCATTCTGAGGGTCCATGGAAAGCACTTTTTGCAGAGAGTTCCTCGCGGTCTCAAGGTCTTCCTGATGATAGGCATAATCACCGAGAAGATAGTTCGCTTCTTTGTCGTCCGGGTACAGGACAAGAAGCTCCTTCAGCAGGGCGATGGCCGGTTGAGGCTCCTCTCTCGAGAGTGCATCCTGCACCCGTATCAAATAGCGTTCCTTTTCCGGCGCTTTATCGATCAGTTTCATAGCCCGTGCAATGGCCTCCTGTCCGCCGGGGTTGCCTCCCCAGGCGAGCGCATAGCTGAGCCGATACCATGCAAGACCGAATGACGAATCAAGGGCCACGGCCTTCCGGAAGTGATCGGCCGCCTCCTCAAACTGAAGTTTGTTGATCAACCCTTCGCCGGTGAAATACTCCTGATACGCTTCCATATTCAGCGTCGTAAGCTCGGCAACCTTTTGCGTGGTTGCCTCGACATCCGATTTTCGTTCCTTGAGCCCAAGGCGCGTCTGCTCGGCAAGTTTGTCAATCATCGCCGGGATACTCGATTTTCCCTCCGCCTGTTCCTTCACCGTCAGGATATACTCGTTCTTCTCCGGATCAAGCACTTTCATATCGATGACGTACAGCTTGTCAAACTTGCTGATGGTAGCCACAACGAGCGCTCCCACATTGGCCTGCCGGGAGACCTCCCGTCCAAGCGCTTCATCAATCCGGTCGACACTCCCTTTTCCCATGAGTTTGAGGAGATCGTACATCCTTGAGCGGGTCAAAACCGAGAGATGTTTCGACTGTTCGAGCGACGTGATCAGCATCCCGGAAAGTCCGTCCAGTTCCTCCTCTTTTGTCTGATTGTTAAAATCGGCCACCGCCACCGGGATTCTCTCGCCAATCGGGGTTTCCCCCCCACCGGAGAGAAGAAAATATCCTGCGACTCCAACAAGTACGACGATGGCAGGGATGAGCCAGGCCAAGGTGCTTCGGACGGGCAACGTAGGAATTTTCAAAGTGACCGTTGTCGATCGTCGCAACTCTTCAGTCGTGGAGGAAACCTGAAGAGGTCCGGAATCTGATGCGCCTCCGGTGGCAACAGAGGGGACAGGATCAGGAAGAGACGGGACTCCGATATTCCTCCTGGAGACCCGTGAAGACTCTTTCCGCAATCTTCGAATGTCGATCACCATGTCCTTGATATTCTGATACCGGTCTTCGGGGTCCTTTTCGAGGGCTCTGTTGATGATGTGAACGAGCTCGGCTGACGCCTCGGGCAGGACCTTGCCGATCGGGTCGGGACTTTCGTTGAGGATGGAGTACATCATAGCCGCTTCATGCTCTCCCCGGAACGGAAGTTTGCCGGTCAGCATTTCATAAAGGAGGACTCCAAAAGAAAAAATGTCGCTTCGCGTATCGGCGGTGCCCCCCTGAATCTGCTCCGGCGCCATGTAGGCAAGGGTGCCGACCGTACTCAAGGAGCGTGTCAGCTTCAGCGAGCCCTTCAGCTTCGCGAGGCCAAAATCCATGACCTTGGCATCTCCCCGCGCGGTGAGCATGATGTTTTCCGCCTTCACATCCCGGTGAACGATTCCTTTCACATGAGCCTCATGAAGCGCTTCGCCGATCTGCAGAGCAATGCCGAGCACTTCGTTGATGTCACGATACGGGAGTCTCTTGCGAAGCGTGCCGCCATCGACAAGTTCCATGGCCATGAACATCTGACTTTGGTGCTCGTCGACCCCGTAGATCGTGCAGATGTTGGGATGGTTCAATGAGGCCGCAGCCTGGGCCTCCTGAAGAAAGCGGGCCTTGGTTTCCGCGTTCTCGGAGGCGTGGGGGGGGAGGAATTTTAGCGCGACCACGCGATTGAGTTTGGTGTCCTGGGCTTTGTACACCACACCCATACCACCCTCTCCCAGTTTCTCCAAAATCTGATAATGTGAAATTGTTTGTCCGATCATAAAGAACCTCCATTGTTCAGATCCCGCCAAAGGAGGGCGGGATTCTCAAAATTCCATCCACTCGCAAAAAGCGCTCCTGCCTGCCGAAGTGCCCTTCGGCACGCAGGCAGGCGTGGGGAATTTTGGAACTTCAATGCAACCACGCGATTAAGTTTTGTGTCCTGGGCTTTGTACACCACACCCATGCCACCCTCTCCCAGTTTCTCCAAAATCTGATAGTGTGAAATTGTCATACCAATCATTTGTATCTCCCGTTCTTAAGGTTCCTACATCCCGCCAATCCCGCCAAAGAGCGGCGGGACACACAAAACGTGGAGCGGCGGGACACAAACAGCGTGAAGGCTGTCAGCTTGCCCGCCTCTGAGAACTCTCTGCGGCAGGCGGGGATCCTCCCCGATAGTTTCCATAAAGCCGACGACGATTCTCATTTCTCTTTCAACTCCTCCTGCCAGTTTACCACCAGTGTAATGGGTGGAGAACTTTCTTCGCCCACAATCGAGTTCACAAGAAAGCGCTGACCATCCGCGGTCACCTCATAGGCACCGCCAACCAAAAACGGATTGATCGCGAAAAGGGGGCGAACCTTGGTCACTTCAAACGCTGCGCCGGCAGTCTTGACCTCTGCCGCCATCAATTTATTGTCATCCGCCAAATAAAATAGTTCCTTCCCATCCCGGCGCCATCTTACTCTTGATCCCCCGGTTGTCGAAACCTGGTACTTCCCCCCGGGGCCGGGGAACGGACGAACGTAGACATGGGATTTCCCGGATTCATTCGATGTATACGCCACCCACTTTCCGTCCGGCGAAAATACTCCGAACGTTTCGATGAAATCCGTCTGGAGGAACAGCGTCGGTTGTCGGTCCCCCTTGACATCTTGCAGGTTCACCGGCATGATCCACAAATCGGCGAAGGTCTTCGGATTTCCCGTGGTATGGTACGCGAGGAACTTCCCGTCCAGGGAGAAGTTCGAAGGCACTTTATCGGCAACCGATTCAAGAAGGATTTCTTCGCTGCCCGCACCACTGGATGACCGCTGGTAGAGATCGGTACGGCCTTTGCGATTGGAACGAAAGACAATGCGACTCCCGTCCGGAGACCAAACGGGATCCCTGTCGTTGGCGGGGTCAAACGTGAACCGTGTCCAGACATCCCGCGCAATGTCGGCAAGCCAAATGTCGATGTTGCGCGATTGCGGATCGAAAAGATCGACTGCGAGCCGCTTCCCATCCGGCGATAAACGGGGAGTAAAGTACTCGCCGGACTTTCCGAGCGCGCCGAGCCGCTTGCCGGACCGGTCGAACCAAACGAGATGTCGTCCCCCCGTGGAGGATCCTGTCTGGTACACGAGCACACCGTTTTCAGAAACAGAAAAGGCAGCTTTGCCGAAGGAAGGTTCAAATTGCACCTGTTCTGCGGCCGGAACCGCATCATCGCTCAATTCAAGACGATCCTCGTCGAACGGCTGACTTACCAGTGATTGCTCACGCATAAAAAGCAGGTGTCCCGCACTGTAGGCCATGTTCGAACTCGCGTTCACAACAATCGTGCTCCCCTGTGTGGTATCAAGCGATGAAGCATAGATGGCGTCCCCCTCGCCGGCTGCGACAACCTGGGTCAGGGCGACGTACAAGAACCGTTGACCGTCGGAGAGGAATTGTGGCCAGCGGTGGCTCCGCTCGCGCCGTGCAGTGTCGATCTTCGTCAATTGGATCGGCGCACCCCCTGCTGCTGAAACCCGGAACAGCGGGCCGCCGATCGCCGGCGCAAAAATGATGACACCATCCCGATTCCATGTTCCCCCGCGCCCGCCCGGCGCGTCACAAATCGTCTGTGCCGGTCCTCCCGACGCTTCGATTTTCTTCATCTTGCCATCCGCAAAAAAAACAAGGAAGCGGCTATCCGGGGACCAGAAGGGATATTCTGCTCCATCCGTCCCCCGCAAAGGCTGCCCCGAGAGCGTTTTGAGGGGCCGGACCCAGAGAAGGGACTTTCCCGAGGAATCACGGGCGACAAAAGCAAGTGTTCGACCATCAGGAGAAAGAGCAAGGTGGCCTCCCCCGCCGGTAACGAAGCCGGTTGCTTCCGGGGGAAGAACGGTCGACCGGGTTACCCGAACGTCCGGAACCTCGCTGAAATGGATGACGGCAAGAGCGAGTCCGGCCAACAGGAAGATCGCAGTTGCTACCATCCATGGAATCCGTCCCCTCTCAAAGAACGGTTGCCGGAAGCTCTCCGCAGGGGAAGGCTCAGGGAATTTCTGTGCAGGACGAACGCCGGTCACGCGGCTCACCCGTGCGCGGCTCGATTCGTGTTTGAATCGTCTCAGGTTCCTCGCAACCTCCGCAACCGATTGGCATCGATCCCGCACGTCTTTTGCCATGCAGTCGAGAACGATCACATCCAATTCCGGATCCACCTCCGGCTTCACGGCTGAAATGGGATCGGGCTCCACGTTGACGATTTCATAGTTGACGGCAGTCTCATGGACTCCTTTGAAGGGGGATCGTCCGGCGAGCATTTCATACAGAAGAACTCCAAGCGAGAAGATATCTGTCCGGTGGTCGGTCTCGTGCCCCTGCACCTGTTCCGGCGACATATAACCTGCCGTGCCGACCGTACTGCCGGCCTTGGTGAGCCGGGACGCGCCCTTCAGCTTCGCCAGGCCGAAATCCATGATGCAGACGCGTCCCTCCTTTTGCAGCATGATATTCTCGGGTTTGAGATCGCGGTGAACGATTCCTTTCTCATGCGCTGCGGTCAAACCATCGGCGATCTGTATGCCTATTTCGATTGTTTTCTTGAACGGAAGATTCGCCCCCCGCGCGCGAAGCGTCTCCCCTTCCACAAATTCCATTACGATAAACATCTGGGATTCGTGCTGTTCGACGCCGTGGATGGTGCAGATGTTCGGATGATTCAGCGCTGCAGCGGCCTTTGCCTCCTGAACAAACCGGGCCTTATCCTCCTCCGAGGCGGAGAGATGCGGCGGCAGGAACTTGAGCGCGACAAAACGCTCTAATGTTGTATCCTGGGCTTTGTAGACTACACCCATCCCACCCTCGCCTAACTTCTCCAAGATTTGATAGTGTGATATGGTGGTGCCGATCATGCTTGGTTTTCCTTGTTATTTTCGCGAGGGATCAAGCTCATCCCCCTTTTAAGTCTCCCCCTTCTATTTGGGATGGAGAAGGGGGAGTTTGCAGGTATGTAGACTATCCGTCCACTCTGCTCCTCAGTTCTCCACAAACACCCTGTCCACCCTTACAATGCTCGTCTTTGTTTTCCTGATCGCGTACGTCAAGACCTTGTCGTTGTAGTCGAGCGCCTCGAAGACGACGTTGTCGGACGGTCGGAGGTCGACGACCTTTGAGCGCTTGAGCGTCCGGAAGTCCAACCGCCATATCGCATCTCCGCTTCTCGTCCTGTAGTAAAGGTATGAATCGGTCGGAGCCGAGTTCCGAATTTCATTAAATCGAATCAGCAACGCTCCCCGCGATGCCGGATCCTTTCTGAATTGTTCCGGCCTATGGAGATAGATCCCATCCTGGTCATAGATCAACATCATCGAGCCACTCAGGATGGGCGGAGTGTACAGAGTGTCATTGCCCATGTGTGAGGATTCAACGCCGGAGTTTAAATTGTAATGTCTCACAAACCTATAATCCGTTGAGACGGTGTCACCGGGTGCATTTCGAAACATCAGCATCGTTGAATCCGAGCTCCATCGGATGACGCCCCCCAAGCCGAGGTCGCGAACGCGGCGATCCCCGGTTATGTTGATGACTTTTCCTTTCGCCTGAGGACTCCCGGGTCGATATTCGAGGAAGGCGATTGACTTCCCGTTCGGCGACCAGATCGGGTTATCCCGCCCGACCACCGAATCGGGAGGGAAAAGGATATCCTGACCGCCGCCGGAAATATCCCGAAGCATGAGGGTCGGCTGGAGCGTCGGGTGGCTGACACGCAGAACGAGCCTGTTTCCGTCGGGTGAAATGTGCGACTCCACGATGTTTTCTTCGGGAAAGAGTTGTCGATTTCCCGTTCCGTTTGTGTTCACGATCCAGGCGGTAGAGAGGGGCGTGCGTTGGGAAAAGACCATCCTGTTCGCTGCTTTGGAGTAGGTCAGCCCGTTGTCCGGTCCCGGGCCCCTCGTAACCTGAACTGCATCCCCTCCCTCTTCGGGCATAGCCCAGATATTCAAATTACCGCTCCGGTTGGACGTAAAGAAGATATATCCATTGTCTGCCCATACCGCTTCGTCAATAATCCTCTTATCGTGGGTCAGCTGTGTCTCCTCGCCGGTCTCAAGATCCCGAACGAACATCTCATTGATCTGGTCGCCCGTCGGCCTGGTGAAAACGAGCCTGCGGCCTTTGGGCGACATCCCCAGCGAAAAGAAATTAGACTGTCCGGTCACCAAGGAATCTACGAACTCCACCCTGGAGTCACCCCCTTTTGGCGACACACTCCAGTATTCCCGGAAAGCAGACCGTCCCGGATACAATCGACTCCGTCCCCATCGAAGATAGTAAATCCGACCATCCACGGGACTCCAACGCGGGCTGACTCCCGTATCGGCAACAACGCGCACTTGTCCGCTCAAGACCGACACGACGCACACCGACGCCAGATTGGTATTCGGATCTAGCCGGCCGTATGCTATCTGTGTCCCATCCGAGGAAAATCGCGCGGTCGAGGCTCCGAAAAGATTCGCGGTTGAGTCGAACGTCACGCGTTTGCTCTCGCCCGTTTCGATCAACATCATGTAGATGTCCCATTTGCCATTCAGATCCGCGCCGGGGAAGGTCAGCCATTTGCCGTCGGGGGAGATTCCGGGATAGTAGTACTCGGTCGCCGGGATCTGCATCACGGAGACCTCCATGTTCGGATTCACCCTGGGCAGCGAGGGGCCGGAGAAGAACCAGACAACGAACGCGATCGCCGCAACACCTCCGAGCGCTCCGCCTATCACCCCGGCGCGCCTCTTGACCGAGGTGGTTCCTCTTGCCGGGCCCGACGCAATATCGGCCGAGGAGATCGGTTGAGCGGATGGGATCGACGTCATATGTGCCGAGCTTCGCATGACGCGCGAAGTCTTTCTCTGTGATCTCCTGAGATCTGCCACAATATCGTCGAAGTGCTGATAGCGCTCCTTCGGGTCCTTTTCCAGGCATCGCTGGATGCAGTTCACGACAATGGGAGAGAGATCCGGCAGCATTTGCGTGATGTCCTGTGGCTCTTCGTTGACGATGGAATACACCATCGCCGCTTCATGCTCCCCTCGGAACGGAAGCTTGCCGGTGAGCATTTCAAACAAGAGCACACCGAACGAGAAGATATCGCTCCGATCATCAACGTCGCCGCCTTGAATCTGCTCAGGAGCCATGTACCCCATCGTGCCGACCGTGCTCGAGGTGCGGGTGAGTTTGAGCGAGCCCTTGAGTTTCGCGAGGCCAAAATCCATCACTTTTGCCTGCCCTTTTGCGGTCAGCATGATGTTCTCGGCCTTCACGTCCCGGTGGACGATATCCTTCGAGTGGGCTTCCTGCAATGCCTCGCCGATTTGCGAGGCGATGGAGATGGCCTCGTCGATTTTGGGGAAGGGAAGTCTTTCCCGCAGAGTCCCACCTTCGACATATTCCATCACCATGAACAGCGAGCCGTCAACATCCTCCACGCCGAATATCGTGCAGATGTTGTTGTGGTTGAGTCCGGCTGCGGCCTGCGCTTCCTGGAGGAAGCGGGCCTTCGCGGCCTCGTCCATTCTCACCCGGTCCGGGAGAAATTTGAGTGCGACCGTGCGATTGAGTTTGGTGTCCTGGGCTTTGTAGACAATACCCATCCCGCCTTCGCCCAATTTATCCATGATCTTGTAGTGAGAAATGGTTTTTTCTATCATCGGGCATCCTCCTCTGGGAAAGTTGGGCTTCGGCGGGCAGGTCCCCCCTCACTAAGTTTCTGCAAAATCTTATAATGGGATATGGTAGTCCCGATCATGGATGCCTCCTCGTTTCACATGGATGTAAAACTTTGTTCCTACATGGAATCAAAATTTCAGCCGCGTACAAAACAGTCTCCCGAACAATTCCGGAATTGCTCCGATCCTGGACACTCGCTAGCGATGAAAGCTTCCTTTAACTTTTAACCTTTCAACTTTGAACTTTAAACTTCGAACTTTGAACTTCGAACTTCCCCTACTCCTTTTCCACCATCGCCGGCCAGTTCACAATCAGCGACAAACTGTTCTTCACGCTTGCGTTCGCCATTTTGGAGGCGAGAAATCGTTTCCCGTCTTTTGTGACATCCATGACACTGAGTCCCGTGTCCCCACCGATGTTGAACATCGGCTTGGGAACGGTGAAGCGCGGGCTTGCTCCGGTGAGATCGACCTGAACAACCATTTGCTGGTTTCCCGACTCAAAAAACAACTCACCGGTCTTGCCCCAGATCGGTCCATTTCCCCCAGCCGTGGAGACCTGATATTTTCCTCCCTCCCGTTGGAAGGGGACGACATAGATTTCTTGCCGGCCCGACTCATCGGATTGGAACGCCACCCATTTTCCGTCCGGAGAGAAGACACCGATTCCTTCATTGAACCCGGTTGCAAGAATCGGAATCACTTTTTTGTCCCCTTCCAAATCGGCGTAGGCGAGGTCCCACGTCGGAGTCTGATCGATGAGCAGGATAAAGCGTCCGTCCGGAGAAACATCGGTCAAATAGATACTGTTGGTTTCTTTCTGCACAATTCTCTCTTCCGATTTTGTTCCATCCACCTGCTTTCGGTACACGGCATACCGACCCTCCCGTTGAGAAGAAAAAATCAAACTGGACCCATCCGGAGTCCAGAGGGGGGCTTGATCAAAACTGGTATCGAAGGTAAAGCGGGTCCGGACCCCCCGTTCGAGATCGTAGATCCAGACATCCTGGTTAGACTGGTCTGAAGCCAATTCGTCAAATGCGATTTTCTTTCCATCTCCCGAAAGGGAGGCCGCTACACCGAAGGCTTTTGAAGTGATCGGGGTTGTCCGCCCCTCCCGGTCAACCCACACAAGCTGACCGTTGGCACTTTGCACGTTCGTGCCGTACACCAGGATGCCGTTCCGGGAAACGCTGAAATCCCCCTTCGCCCGGGCCGGCCAGGTATTGATGAAATTGTCGATGGGAACCGGATTTCCTGAAAGGGTGAACGTTCCCGGATCGAACCCATCGGAGACAAGTGTTTCCTGACGCAGGTACAGGATTTGGCCCGAAGCAAAGACGAGGTTGGAGACACCGCGCAAGGGAAGAGATTTTGATTCACCATCGAGCGAGCCGACGTATGCTTCATAGTCGTCCCGCACGGCCGCTCCCCCTCCGGCGCCGAGACTCATACGCACATAGAGAAAGTGTTTACCGTCCGGGAGGAAGTTAGGAAAACGCGGGGCTTTGGTTGAATCATGATTTGTCGCCGGCGTCGCGGTCCCTCCGGAGGCCGGAACCTTGAACAGGTCTTTCTGTCCGATATCGGGGGAGAACACGATGAACCCTTCACTCCCCCACGCCCCGCCGCGGCCACTCGCCGCATCGGCAACATCGAGGGGGGGATTGCCCGAAATGTCAACCCGTTTGAGTTTTCCCGACGCGAAAAAACCGATGGAACGATTATCGGGAGACCAGAAAGGATAATTTGCCCCCTGCGTTCCGGCGAGTTGGGTGATGGCCTTTGAGGCAAGGGTTCTCACGTACAGCATGGCCCGACCGGCGGAATCGACCCCGACGAACGCGAGCAAGGTACCATCCGGTGAGATGACCGTATGACCACCGACGTCGCTGTTGAACCGGAGTCCGTCGGTGCTTTCCAGAGACGTCCGAATCAAGGGAAACTGAGGAGAAGAGACAAAGAACAGTTGTGAAATTCCAAAGCCAAGCGCGATCGCTCCGAGAGCTACAACAGCGGCAACAAGAAACACCTTGATACTTCTCCGCTGAGTGGTCGGAGGCGAATCGGATTCCGCCACGCCTGCCATGGCCGGCGATGATCCACGCGACGGGATCGGTCGGGCGGCCGTGATCCTGCTGACGCGCAGCCGACTTGATTCCCGGCGATAGCGTTTGAGTTCCAGGGCAACCTGACTCGCCGCCTGTGTCCGTTCCTTCGGATCTTTCTCGAGGCAATCCAGGACGATGGAGTCCAGCTCCGGCGGTATGTCCGTTTTGACGACGGACATCGGGGGTGAATCGACGTTGACAATGTCGTACGCGATGGCGGTCTCGTGCACCCCTTTGAACGGCGGCTGACCGGAGAGCATTTCATATAAAAGAACACCAAGCGAGAAAATATCGGAACGGTGGTCGGTTTCCTGACCCTGTACCTGTTCGGGCGACATGTAACCGGCTGTTCCGACGGTGCTTCCTTCTTTCGTCAATCGGGAAGCGCCACGAAGTTTCGCCAATCCAAAGTCCATGATCTGGACGATACCGTCCTTGCGGATCATGACGTTCTCGGGCTTGATATCCCGATGGACGATTCCCTTCTCGTGGGCGGCGGCGAGCCCTTCGGCGATCTGGATGCCGATATCAAGGGCTTGCTTCATGGTGAGCGTTGACTTCTTCTGCTGAAGCGTCTGCCCGTCGACGAACTCCATGACGATAAAATGCTTTGCCCCGAGCGACCCGCTTGCCATCGGTGTGGTGGGAGTCGAGGGGTTGTCTGCTTCCTCGATCCCATGAATGGTACAAATGTTGGGATGATTCAATGAGGCGGCAGATTGTGCTTCTTGCATGAAACGGGCGGTGTCCGCTTCGGAGGTGGAGATATGCTCGGGAAGAAACTTCAACGCGACCATGCGATTGAGTTTCGTGTCCTGGGCTTTATACACGACCCCCATGCCTCCCTCGCCTAATTTTTCGATGATTTTGTAATGGCTGACTGTCGACCCGGTCATCGTGATCCTCCCGTGTTCATTCCTGACGTCTTTGCTTTGAGATCCTCGAACCATTCCAACACCACGGTCAAGGTGGATTGGGCAACTGCCTGCGAACGAAAAACGCCAATGATGAATTGTTGTCCGTTCGGCGTGATGTGTGAAAGGAATGCTGAAGGCGGAAGTGCGACGAGTTTCCGCTGGGCGGAATAGTCAAACGGCGCCGTTCCCAGAATGGTCACCGCCATGATCGCCGATCCGTTTGTGAAGCACAATTCTCTTCCGTCGGGTGTCCAGAGAGGAATCACTCCCCCTCCCGAGGAGATCTGGTATTTGCCTGCGCGCTTGGGATAGGGGACGACATAGACTTCGCCTTTTCCTGACTCGTTGGAGCTGTACGCCAACCAGTGTCCGTCAGGGGAGAACATCGGAAACCCTTCGCTCGCGGGGGTGCTGAGGAAGGGAACGGGCCTCCGATCCCCTTCAAGAGGGAGGATCCAGATGTCTCCATTCTGCACGAACACAAGGTTTTTCCCATCCGGAGAGTACGATGAAACATACGAGACGCTGAGCCCATGCGTTAGTCTCTCTTCGGCCCCACTGCCGTCCCATGGTTTTCTGAAGATGTCAACCGCTGTACCCCGTTCGGATGTGTACGCTACATCCTTGCCGTCCGGTGACCATATGGGACTCGCGAAGTTCCCTCCTCCAAACGTGAATCGAGTCAATGTCTTCCGGAGGATATGATAAATCCAGATGTCATCATTGGCCGCCTGGATGTTGACGGCAAGTTTTTGTCCGTCAGGAGAGATGAGGGCGGTGTAGAACGACCGGGCACTATCGATCAACGGACGAATGGTTCCGTTTCGATCGATCCAGGAGATCAGAACGTTATCGAAGGTCGCCGGGTCCGCCGGTGAAAAAACCATGGTACCTTGCCTGCTGAATGCAAAATAGGCATCGCCGGATCCCCTGTTCAGCCAGCCTCCTTTTTCGATGGCGATCGGTTGGCCGAGAATTGCGAGGGATGACGGATCGAAGGGAACGGCAAGTATCGATCCTCCGCGCGCATACATCAAATGGCCTGTGGGCACATATTTTCCGTACGACCCGCCGCGGACGAGGACTGTTCTCTCGCCGGAGTCAAGCCGTTGCGCCACGATGAACGCTTCATCGAATGTGGAGATGTTGTTCTGCTTGACGGTGAACAGGATCGTCTTCCCATCGGGAAGAACCTGGGGAAACCTGTGGCTGATCTCGCCGTTGGATGAATCCAGCGTGCTCACTGACTCCGGCTTTCCCCCGCTGGCCGGAACCCGGAGTATGCCCCTGTTGACATGCCCAAACATCAGTGTGTTGTCGTTCGCCCACGTGATGCCTCGAGAAGCACCCTTAATATCACACAATTTCTGGGGTGCCCCGCCAAAAACGGAGATCTTCATAAGAGTTCCGTTGACTTCATACGCGATCCACTGACCATCGGGAGAAAAAGTGGGATAGATGGCACCTGCGGTGCCGGTGAGCGGGTGAACGGCAAGTTGATTCGTTGGCCTGAGATAGATTTGTGTGTTTGCCCCCGAGCCCCCAGAATAAGCAATGAATTTTCCGTCGGGGGAGAGGTCAAGCGAAGAGGTATTGAATCCCATGAGTCCATCCTGAGGAAGGTCGATCGAAAACCTCATAACGGGGCGTGAGATCTCTTCGGTCCCCCACCGGCCCCAGAGCAACAACGCCAGAGCGATGACAAGAACCGTTGTCATCACGGGCCAGGCAAATTTTTGAAACCAAGGAAGAGCGCGTTTCTGCGCGAGCGCGGGTCCGGATGCCGGTTGTGCAAATTGCTGCGCCGGCATAACCCGCGAGAAGCGGGATTTGCTCGACTCCCGTTTCTGACGTCTCAAGTCGATCGCAACCTGTTTCGCCGATTGGGCCCGTTCGTTCGGATCCTTTTCGAGGCATTCCATCACGATGGCATCGAGTTCCGGCGAGATGTCTGGCTTGAACGAGGACATCGGAGGAGAATCGACATTGACGATCTCGTAGGCAATGGCTGTTTCGTGCACTCCTTTGAAGGGAAGCTGACCGGTGAGCATTTCGTAGAGCAGGACCCCGAGCGAGAAGATATCCGACCGATGGTCTGTATCCTGCCCCTGCACCTGTTCAGGGGACATATACCCCGCCGTTCCGACCGTCGATCCTTCCTTGGTAAGGCGCGACGCACCACGGAGCTTTGCCAGCCCGAAATCCATGATCTGGACGCGCCCGTCTTTGCGGATCATGATATTTTCCGGCTTGATGTCCCGGTGGACAATTCCTTTCTCATGTGCAGCCGCCAACCCTTCCGCGATCTGGATGCCGAAATCCAGAGCTTGCTTCATCGACAGAGAAATTTTCTTCTCTTGAAGTGTCTGGCCGTCCACGAACTCCATAACGATGAAGTGCCTGGCCCCGAGCGAAGGCGCCCCGGGCGCCTGAGTCGCACTTCGACTCTGCTCAGTGCGACCCTGAGGTTCACGAAGGGTCGAGGGGCTGTCTGCCTCCTCTATCCCGTAGATCGTGCAGATATTCGGATGATTGAGCGCGGCAGCCGCCTGCGCTTCTTGCATGAACCGTGCTGCATCCTTTTCGGATGAGGCAATGTGGTCGGGAAGAAACTTCAACGCGACGATGCGGTTGAGTTTGGTGTCCTGGGCCTTATAGACAACGCCCATTCCGCCTTCGCCTAATTTCTCCAAAATCTGATAATGTGAAATCGTTGATCCGATCATAGAGAATCCCCATTGTTCAGATCCCGCCAAAAGAGGGCGGGATTCTCAAAATTCCAACCACTCGCAAAAATCGCTCGTGGGGAATTTTGGAACTTCAGCGCAACCGTCCGATTGAGTTTGGTGTCCCGGGCTTTATAGACAACGCCCATGCCTCCCTCTCCGAGCTTCTCTTCAATCTTATAGTGACCTATGATAGAACCGATCATGTTTGCCCTGTTTAAGAAAGTTTCCCTTAGCGATCGCGGAGATGGATAGAGGATGTTTGATGGTCCAATCCATCAATCCAATATTCCATCTTCCTTGTTTCTACTCCTGCCGAACCCTGCCTGCTGTATAAGGCCTATTCGTCGCACAATTCCGCCTACCGCTTCATTTGAACGGATTCTCCATCATCACCAGTTTCGCCCTGCTTCGGATCACGCTGTACACGATCTCCTGCGTAGCTTCATTCAGCGAGAAATTAGATTGAGGCGTCAAGCCGGCGAACGTATTTCTGATCTTCTGCTTTTGACCCGACGGAAGCATCACTTTCCACAGACCTTCGCCGTCGACGTATATGACATAGTCTCGTGATTGCGACGTAGCAAATGGGGGAGTTTCCATGAGTTTGCGGGGCGCACCAACGGAGTTGAACTTTTCGTCGACTCGGACGATCCAGCGTCCTTCGTGGCCAGCGCGGTGATCCCGGTAAAAGAAATGCGTTCCTCCCCGCACGGGAAAACCTGTCGTCGAATCGGTGAAGACGCGTTCTTGGGTTCCCGCGCTCACAGAGAAGATGCGCGTCGATTCCAAACTGCTCGTGACGACACGATCGTTGTCCAGCCACACGTTGGGATTGCCAGTTCCCAGGCGTTTCGAGAACCCTGGTCGGGAGATCTCGACGACATACATAACGTTCGTTTCCGTCGAATCCCGCCGGTCCCGATATGCATACGCAATTCGCTTTCCATCAGGAGACCACCTGGGGAGCTGCAAGACATCGGTGGTCGGTGTCGTGAGTTCGACCCTTCCGGATCCGTCCATATTGCTGACATAGATCGCCTGCGTGGGATTCAGCACGTCACCGATCGTCATCACAAAGGCCATCTGTCTTCCGCTCGGCGAAACTACCGCATTGAACCTGACCCTGTCATCATTCGTGATCTGGCGTGCTACACCAGACTGGAGCGATCCCGACCAGAGGTCACCAATTCGTTCTTCGATGTAGTACAGAAGTTTGCTGTTGTCCTTCGAGACCCTGATCCCGAGGTCAGGCCCGCTCCCCTTGGTGATCTGGACAGGTTCCCCGCCGTCAGCGGAAATCATCCAAAGATTCGTGTTACCGCTGCGGTTGGACGAAAAGATGATCTGTCCGTTCGATGCCCAGCACACCTCGTCGATGTTCTTTTGAGCGTGCGTAAGCTGTCGGTCTTCCCCAGTGATTCTGTCACGGACCATGATCTCCTGGAACACTCCAGGGAGAAACGTTCGCAGATAGGCAATAGAGCGGCCCTCCGGCGAAACAGACAGTGAGATGCGTGCCAAGTGCGAGATGTCAGTCCCGATCGCATCGTCGATCTCCTTACGACTGTCGCTACCGTCAGCTGCGATGCTCCAGATACTTACCTTGCTTGAGGGGGTTTGCTCGTTCAGGCGGAAGAAGAACACCCGCTCGCCATCAGGCTGCCATCTCGGAAGGAAGGCAGTATCGACGAGCAAGCGGGTTCCGCTTCCCAGCGCGGAAGTAGTGTAGATTGAAGGAATGAAGTCCCAGGGGGTCGTGGCGTTCGATGGGTATGCGTTGAAGATGATTCTGCTTGCGTCGAAGGAGAGGTCCGCCATCTGATAGATCGTGCCTGTATCGGACGCGACCAGGCGTGGTTCGCCGCTCCCGGTATTCATGAGAAAGAGGCGGCCGACCCCATTTCTGCCCTTGGTCGTGAAAGTGATCCAGTTGCCGTCACCGGAGAGGCCGGGATAGTCGATTTCGGCTATCGGAATGTCGAGTACCCTGATGGTCATGCCCGGATTGAGTTCGACCGACGATCTGGAGGTGAAGAGGAACACCCCACCGATGATCGCGAGGACGACGACACCGATACCGGCGTACAGCATCATGTTCCTGACGTTTCCCGGTGGAACGGAAGCACCCGGCTGGTCGGAAGATATCGCGGCAGAAGAAGGGGCCGGAGCTGCCGGCATCGCAGGAATCGACATCCGCGAAACGCGGGAGGATTGCTTCAGCAGGCGGCGAAGTTCACTCACCATGTCGGCGATCGACTGATACCGATCTTCGGGATCCTTCTCGAGCGCACGATTGAGGATGTGCAGAAGGTCCTGTGAGGCATCCGGCACGTATGTTTGAACGTTTTCCGGCGTCTCGTTGAGGATCGAGTACATCATGGCCGCTTCGTGCTCGCCACGAAAAGGAAGTCGTCCGGTCAGCATCTCAAAAAACAAAACACCAAAGGAAAAAATGTCGCTTCGGGGGTCGACATTGCCCCCCTGGATCTGCTCGGGTGCCATGTAGCCGAGCGTGCCGACGGTGCTCAATGAGCGGGTGAGCTTCAGAGCACCTTTCAGCTTTGCCAGGCCGAAATCCATGACCTTCGCCGTACCGCGCGATGTGATCATGACGTTATCGGCCTTGATATCTCTGTGCACGATCCCTTTTGCATGCGCCTCCTGCAGGGCCTCGCCGATCTGTATCGCGAAAGTGACGATTGCACGAAGATCACCTTTCAGGGACGGGATGGTGTCGTGGAGAGACCCACCATCGACCAATTCCATGGCCATATACAGGTGTCCCTCTTGTTCGTCCACGCCAAAGATCGTGCAGATGTTCGGGTGGTTGAGCGCTGCGGCGGCCTGAGCCTCCTGAAGAAAACGTGCCTTCGCCTCGGGGTCCTTTTGAACACGATCGGGCAGCATTTTGAGCGCGACGGAGCGGTTGAGCTTCGTGTCCGTGGCCTTGTAGACCACGCCCATCCCACCTTCACCGAGCTTTTCAAGTATCTTGTAATGTGAGATCATTTGCCCTATCATCCGATAACCTCCAAAGGAACGTGTGGGGTGCTTCGGCCTTCGCCGACCCAAGTCGGCTTCGGCCGACGGCGATCGGGGACAGGTCCACCCTCACCGAGTTTTTCCAGTACGTGATAGGGACCTATAGTTGAGCCAATCATCATTTACCCTTCTTGTGAGCATCGAACTCAACCCCCTACACCCCGTTCTCTTATTGAAGAGAAGGGGGTGAGGGATGAGTTGAATCAAGCCTACTTCTTCATTTTCTCCAACTCTTCAAACCACCCCGTCACAACATTGACCTCGCTCGGGAAATGCCACTTCGGGGCCTTGATGAGGAGCCACCGCATGCTGACAGGGTTGAACTCAGCCCCCGACACATCCGTGCGATTTTCTGGAGCAATGGTGGTGAGTAACCGGGGAGTGCCGGGATTGAGTGATTCACCCGACTGAACGGGAACAGCGTAAAACCTGAACGCATCATCAAGATAGAAGATTTCATCACCATCCTTGCTCCACCACCTCCCGTACGATTGCCCGGTTGAAATCTGCCATTTCCCTTCTCCTTTTGGGAAAGGCACAACATACGTGACGAGTTTCCCTGTTTCGTTTGACCCATAAAGAACCCATTTTCCGTTCGGTGATATATTGGGTCCCAACATGTGGGGGAATTCCCGAAAGACCCGGAATGGCGTGTGAGGTTGCGCCATAGGAAGCACCCAGATTTCTGAATTCCCCCTTCTGTCCCGAGGAGAATCCCGATAATACAGAAGGTTCCTTTCGTCAGGGCTGAAATTGACAGGAAACAGGTTGATGCCCTTCTCTCCCAAGAGCAGTTCGGGAAATCCTGCTCCGTTCGCTGGCACCGAGAAGATTTGTGTCCAATTCGATCGGTCGTTGTTGTAGATGATGCTCTTTCCATCCGGGCTCCAGATCGGGCCACCATTGTTGCCTCCGGCAAAGGTGAGGCGCTGCAGAAATCCCCGCTTGAGGTCGTACAACCAAATATCGTTGTTTGCAGCATTGATCTGAAGAGCGATCCGCGTTCCGTCTGGAGATAGACTAGCCGCCGAAAAGGCGCGGGAAGAGGTAATAACTGGAATTCTCACATTCTTCATTGTCAGCCATTCGACAGTCTGCTGCTGCGTTGGTGCGGGGCCGCCCGAAGCATAGACAAGTGTTCCATTCTCTGAAATATCGAACATCGCAGAGCCCGATTCTAAAGCAAGCATCCCTCCGGCAAAGAGCTCCCTCGTCGGGCCTGTGATTTCTCGTGACCCGGCATCAAAAGGAACCGAGAAGAATGATCCGCCCCGGACATAGACAATATGGCCCGTTGGAACATAACGCGCCGCGGACCCTCCTGAGATAATGGTTTTTCTCTTCCCCGTTGACATATCAAGGATATCAATGTTGGCGTCGTCGAATGTGCCGGTCGAGAGGTATTTAACGGTGAGGAGCATAGCCTTCCCATCAGGCAGGAGGTCCGGAAAACGAAGGCTTATCTCCTGACGGGAAGTGTCCGGCATGGCAACTGTTTCGGAAGAATCATTGCCGGGACGCAGTCTCGAAACGCCATCGGAAGGCGAGTTCACAAAATAGAGATCACCCTCCGGTCCCCAGCCCATGCCAGTGACCGCGTCGGCCTTCGCGATTTTGACCGGGGAGCCGCCATTGATTGAAACCTTCTGAAGAAAGCCATTCTTGTTGAAAACGATCGATTGTCCGTCCGGCGAAAATTTGATCATAAAGCCCTGGCCGTCGACGATGGCCTTGCTTTCGAACGAATCGAGCGAACGGACGAAGATCTTCGATGTCAAGCTGTCCTGGCTTGCTCCCACATAGGCGATCGTCTTGCCGTCAGGAGAGATGGCGATGGGAGATCCCCACCAACTGAATCTCAGCTCATACGTGTCTGGAAGTTTCACCGTCGTCCGGGTGACAGCGGTGTTGCCGACGCGTCCGCTGCTCCAGGGAGCCCACAGGACGAAAAACGTCATCGCGAGGACAACGCCCACGATGGCGACGATCTGATAGATTCTCGTGAGATCCAGATGAACCGATACATCAATCTCCGATGAAGAGCCGGATGAAACTGTGGCAGATGCGCGTGACGATGTCGTCCGGGCAGTCATTATGCGGCTCGCTCTGGATCGGCTCGATTCTCTTCTATACCGCTTCAGGTCAAGAGCAACCTGGCTGGCAGATTGTGTCCGTTCCTTCGGGTCCTTCTCGAGGCACTCGAGGACGATGCCGTCCAATTCCGTCGGAATTTCCGGTTTGATGGACGACAGCGGGGGAGAATCGACGTTCACGATCTCATAGGCAATAGCCGTCTCGTGAACTCCTTTGAAGGGAATCTGGCTC
>JACPUH010000085.1 GCA_016192345.1 Ignavibacteriales bacterium
AGATCGTGTACAAAAAACTGGGCTCGGCAAAGTGGAACTATCCTTCGGTGATTGAGTTCTTACGGGGACTGTAAGGAGTATGAGGGGTTGCGGGTTGTAACTCTGGAATCATTGTTTCATAACCTGTTGGCACATGGCAGGCGTCTATGATGAGAACTCTCTTGGTACGATCATTGGCTGCTAGTTTCTTCCTGTCAGGGATTGCCGCATTCAGGTCCTCCAGCATAACGGGAGGGGAAGAAGCGTTCCGGAGCGGAGAGTTTTATGCGACGCGGTTGTGGCTGCCGTTTAAATCCGATGGAACTCTTTTGAGCGAACTCCGGCCGGCTTGGAGGCTCGTCGCGGAGCCGGTGGCGGCTGATTCCGAAGCGACTCCCCTTTTAAAGAAAGAGTGCAAATTGCTGAGTCCTGAGCACCAAAAGCGCCGCCTGCCCGGGGCCTCATAATTCCTTCTCTTCGATCTGGGCAAAACCTCTGTGTTCCTCCTTTTTCCTCCGGCTCCCTTTGTGAACCGTTTTTTCCAACCAAGTCGTTTCACCTCATAAGGGGGCGGTTGATCGCCCCGCAAAGGCTGTTCGTCCCCGGATCATAGCCTTTTTCCCTCTCGCTCCGTAACTAAACTGCGTTCGTTGACTCGAACGATTTGTTCTCATGAGCGCCTCGTCTCTCCAGGCATCTCACCACACACCACGCTTCGGAATGAAATCGTTTCTCATCGCCATTTCTTTTTTCGCAGTATCCCCTATCCATGTGCGCGAACAGGTGGGTGGTGACCAGGAGCAGGTGCGAAACATTGCGCCTGATGATTCATTCCCGCAATGGTCTCATGACGGAAAGAAGGTCGCATTCACTTCCGACCGCGACGGGGATCCGGAAATCTATGTGATGCAAGCGGACGGCTCGAATCCCGTCCGGCTTACACATGCCAGCGGAAGAGATGCGCACCCGTACTTCTCACGGGATGGCCGCAGGATCGTTTTTCAGTCTCCGCGCGCCAACGGTAAGGACACAAACATCTACGTCATGAACTCCGATGGGTCGAATGTCGTCCAGCGAACGCATCTGAAGGGCTTCGCCGGTGTGCCTGTGTACTCGCCAGATGAAAAGTTTATCGTGTTCCAATGGCGGGAGTCGAATGACTTCAAGGACGACGCGAAATGGAGGATCTGCATGATGGACGCCGATGGCGGGAATTTCCGTGTGATTACCCCCGGTAAAGCCAACGACCAGGTTCCCACCTGGTCGCCCAACGGTGAGCGCCTGATGTTCTATTCCGATCGTACCGGCAAGAACCAGCTCTACACCATGAAACGGGACGGCGGTGAGGTTCGCTGGCTTGCCGTCACGGAGTTTAATGACAATGCAGGTTCCTGGTCCCCGGACGAGAAAAAGATAGCGTTCACCTCGGACCGGGATGGGAATAGTGAACTCTATGTCATGGATGTCGACGGCAAGAATCTTCGCCGCCTGACCCATACAAGCGCCAATGAACGGGCAGGGTTTTGGTCTCCGGACGGAAAGAGGCTCGTCTTTGCTTCGGACGGGGACGGACCAAGCCGGATCTTCGTTATCAATGCCGATGGCTCCGGCTTGGTGCAACTGACCGGCAATTCAAAATAGAGACCTTTGTCTATGAAAATGGAACGCTGACGAGTTTTTATTTCCCGGGATATTTCGGTCACATCATGAACGTACTGTAAGAAGAGGGGAGTATTATGAATCAGGCGGTCATGCGCCCACAAGTCTCAAAGGGTTTTGTGCAGTGTTTTATGATTGCTGTCATGTTGATGAGCCCGGTCGGAGAATCGCGCACCCAGGACCGCGCACCGGAGGAATTGCAACGTATCAGCGGTCCGGTACAATTAGACGGCATCAGCAACGAGCCGGCATGGGAGGCTATTCGTCCGTTACCGATGACGATGTACCTTCCCGTGTTTCAGGGCGAAATGAGCGAGTGGACGGAGATTCGTGTTGCCTACGATGACGAGTATATCTATGCCTCGGGTCGGTTCTACGATAGCGATCCGTCCGGGATCAGGATCAATTCGCTCTATCGTGATCGATGGAATGGGGATGATGCTTTCGCGTTGTATCTCGATACGTTCAACGACAATGAAAACTCTCTCTGGTTTATGACGACCGCCGGAGGAATCCGGGGCGACTTCGCGGTCTCCAGCGATGACGAAGTGCCGGCAAATGAGAGTTGGAACACTTTTTGGGATGTGGCCACGATGGTGACGGAGGAAGGGTGGTTTGCCGAAATGCGTATCCCTCTTTCCAGCCTGCGCTTCCAGGAAGTCGATGGCAAAGTCGTTATGGGACTCACCGTCACGAGATTCATTTCGCGAAAAAACGAACGGGTCACATTCCCTCCCATCTTGCCGAAGTTTTCGTTCCGGAAACCCTCCGTTGCCCAGGATGTGGTGCTTCGGGGGATCCACTCGCGCAAACCGCTCTACGTAACGCCGTACGCGCTGGCGGGTGTGAGCCGGACAGCGCGGCCCGATGGACAGAGCCTGGGGTATTCTTATTCGCGCGACCCGCGCGATGAAATGGGCCTCGACGCAAAGTACAGCCTCACCGACAATCTCACGCTCGACCTCACGGTAAATACCGATTTTGCCCAGGTGGAGGTGGACGACCAGCAAATCAACCTCACACGCTACTCGCTGTTCTTTCCGGAAAAGCGGCAGTTCTTCCAGGAACGAGCGTCACTCTTCAGCTTCGACCAGGGGGATGGCAACCTCCTGTTCCATAGCCGGCGCATCGGGCTGACGGATAACGGCCAACCGGTCAGGATCCTTGGCGGGGCTCGTGTTGTCGGAAAGGTCGGCGATTGGGATCTCGGCATCATCGATATGCAGACCACCTCCGACGGCCCTTCAACTCTTTCGGAAAACTTCGGAGTGGTGCGTCTCCGCCGACCGGTCTTCAATCCTTATTCGTATGCAGGGGGCATGGTGACCAGCCGGATCGATGAAGATGGCAGATACAATCTGGGGTATGGGTTGGATGGAGTGGTCCGGGTCGTTGGAGATGAGTATTTGACCGTCAAGTGGTCTCAATCTCTCGACCAGGATTATCTCCGGACACGCGGCATCAGGCCGTTTGAGACCGGGCAGGGGTTCGCTTCTTGGGTGCGACGATCCAACAAAGGGTTGTACTACATTATGAATGTTACAAGAACCGGCGCCGATTATGATCCGGGGATCGGTTTCGTTCAGCATGGCAATTCCACATTTTATAAAGGTGTGGTGGGCTACACGATCTTCCCTGAAGACAATGCCTTCTTGCGCAACCATTCCTGGAACAACGTCACGCTTGTAAGGGTACGGAACGGTGACGGGAAAGTGGAGTCGGTTTATTTTGCTCCATGGTGGGAGTTTGAGAGCAAAGGGGGAACAACGGGATGGGTCGAACCCCGGTACCACTACGAAAGCGTTCCATTTTCCTTCAAGCTATCTGACAATACCCTGGTACCTGCCGGCGAGTATCATTTCTATGATCTGTGGCTGAATTATCGCATGCCCACCAGTGATGTTCTCTCGACCAATCTCGACCTCATTGTCGGGACGTTCTACGATGGCTGGATTACCACCGCTGCCGTAGCGCCCGCGTTGCGGTTCTCGCGGCACTTCGACCTGAGCGGGTCGTATCAGATCAACATCATCAATTTTCCCGATCGAGACCAATCGCTGACTTCCCATCTCGCCAGGCTTCGCATCCAGGCCGCACTCAACGCCCAGGTATCCGCCCAAACCTATCTCCAATACAATGCCACAACGCATGTGGCGGGAGTGAACATGCTCTTCCGTTACAATTTCAGCGAAGGGACGGACCTTTGGATCGTGTATAATCATAACCTCAATACCGATCGCTTTCGCCAGGTGCCGACACTGCCGGCGATGAGCAGTAATGCGCTTATTCTAAAGTACACGCACACGGTCGGGTTTTAGAAACCCGCGGCCTCGGGGGATGGTCGATGAACTGGTTGGAAATGAAGGCCTCAGGAGAGCGCGGGTTATACGGCTGAAACAGGTTATTCTGTCCTGATGCGGTAAATAGATGAAACTTGTGCAAACCCTGTTGCGTAAAGCCGTAACATCTACCGCGTTTTTCTACCCTTTCTTGATCCCTTTGAGGTGCGAAACGACGCCTGAAAAAGTTCACCTCTCCTGGCTCGCATCCCACTGGCAGAGCTGGGCGTCGCCGCTTCAACCCTATCCAATTCCGGAGCGGAATGAGGGAATTGAGAAAAGGGGAATGGCGGATCGAACCGCTCCATGCCCACCCGATTCAATCACTCACGAAGAGGGATAATCATGAGACGTTTGTTGGGAACCCTAAGCGCAGTCGTGCTCTTCTGTTCATTCAGCCCCGGCAATGCTGCAACTCAGGATACTCTGCACGTCGG
This sequence comes from Ignavibacteriales bacterium, assembly GCA_016192345.1. Taxonomy (GTDB): domain Bacteria; phylum Bacteroidota; class Ignavibacteria; order UBA10030; family UBA10030; genus UBA6688. The sequence goes on from JACPUH010000085.1 coordinate 4,415, forward strand.
AAGCGAAATTCTTGATGGTGCAGTCCCATTCCTCGGAACGACGTCCATTGAGAGCTTCAAGCTTCATCAAGGAGTCCGTACTCCTGTAAGCCGATCGATTCAAACAATCGAGAGAGCAGTCGAAGACGACTTTCCAGTTTACAGGGTCACGATCATCCATTGGGCGGCCGGGAGGGGCGATTCAGCCATAACAACTGTTGTTGTACGACAACAGGACTTTGCACTTCTACGGCACAAAGTTAAGGCGAACCTTGACTCTGCCGTCGTTCTCTACTCTCAGGGATTCCTGTCTGGTTGGGTGGTTCTCCCGAACACGCCAATCCTGCTAATCGATATGGAGACATCACATCCGGTGTTTCCGGTTGACGGTCCCGCACCCTGGTTGTTGAGCGCGTTGCCACTCAGGGAGAACTTCGCTATCGTTATACCGAGGTACTCGATGTGGGAAAAAGGCGCGCGCAACGAAGCGCTGAAGGTAATCGGGACGGAAACACTGGAACGTCATGGCAAACCGGTTGAATGCTGGAAGGTCGATAACGGCCCTTTTGCGATCCCTGGCTACAGGGCTTACCGGTGGGTCGATAAACAAACAAAGAAGATCCTCCAGACGGTTCTCCGTGGAAAGCCGGACGAACCCGAATACAGGTCGATCGCCGAGTAGAGGAGCGAATATGATTATTAGCGTGGAATTCTGTTCAAACGTTTGACTTTTTCCCGTCATCTTATCATGGAGAACATCTCATCCCCCCAAAAAACATTCAGCATGAAGGAGGTCTTATGAACCAGTTGAACAAGGCGATACAAGCTACTTGCATTGCCTGTGCTCTTCTTTTGATGACATTAGATACCTACGGGCAGGGCGGAGGGAAGACTGCCGGGACGGGGATGCTCGTCTCCGTTTCATGGCTGGCGGAGAACCAAAAGGACCCGTCACTGGTGATTCTGCATGTCGCCTCGATCAGGCGCGATTACAGCAACGGCCACATCCCGGGGGCCCGGTTCCTCTGGACCAACGCAATGGCCTCCTCCAATCCCGATCTGACGTATGAAGTTCCCTCCATCCAGCAGTTGGACACCACGCTCAAGGCGCTCGGCGTCAACGACGATTCCCGGATCATCCTGTACGGGTCCGGCGGCAATGTGACGATCGTGACACGCATGTTCTTCACGCTCGACTATCTCGGTCTTGGCGGACGAACGGCCATCCTCGACGGTGGGCTCGATGCCTGGAAAGCGGGCGGACACCCGGTCTCCAAAGAGCCGGCCTCATTCAAACGGGGGAACGCGACCCTTCAGCCAAACGCGAGCCTTGTGGCAACCTGGGACGTCGTCCGGTCAGCCGTTGACAAACCGGGCTTCTCCATCATCGATGCCCGCGGCCAGCAATTCTATCAGGGGAATGGGGGCGGGATGCCGCGCGCCGGACACATTCCGAGCGCGAAAAATATCCCCTTCTCCACCGTTGTCGATTCGACGAACAAAATGAAAAGCGTTGCCGAGCTCACGAAGATGTTCACCGAGGCGGGGGTGAAGCAGGGGGATAACGTCGTCACGTACTGCCACATCGGGCAGCAAGCGACCCTTTTATACTTTACAGCGAAGTACCTCGGCTATAACGTCCGGTTGTATGACGGCTCCTTTGAGGATTGGAGCGGGAGAGAAGAAGGGCCCGTCGTAAACCCTTCCGGTACAAAGAGTCAATAGACCTTGTGGAGAAAGGTCGTTGTTTGCTGAAGTTCAGATCCTTTTCCTCTGTCGAGGATGAGGAATGAAAAATTCCTTCCCCTTCACGTTTTTCGTGTCCCGCTGTTTGTCACGCGGGATTAGGGGAAGGTTTTGAAATGCGCTGGCTCCAAAGAGTTGCACACTGACGCGTGCTTTAATAGTACGCCTCCGGCGGATGGGTCTGCTTTTGGATCCAATCGCAAGCCTTGTTAAAGCAGACCTCACCCCCGCCCGCCTGACTGCGTCAGTCAGTCGGGCGGGCTGCACTCTCCGAAGAGGAGAGGGTACCCCAGTTTCGCGAAAAGTTGGTTTATGACCATGAATCCAGACTCCGAAATGTCCAATCTGACTACGCCCCAACCGTACATGAGCCCCTACCTCGCGGGGATAGGGTTGGGACTTGTTTTGCTGGCCGCCTTTGTCATCATGGGACGCGGGCTTGGCGCTTCGGGCGCATTCACCTCGTTTGTTGCCGCCGGTGTTGGGACCGTTGCTCCAGAGTATGCCCGAAGCAATACACTCTACGCGGAATATCTTGGCGCTCCCGGCACGAACCCGCTGAAGGACTGGCTCGTCTTTGAAATTATCGGCGTGGTGATCGGCGGATTGATTTCAGGTGCACTGGCGGGGCGTGTGAGGAGGGATGTGGAAAAAGGGCCGCGCATCTCCGTCAACAAGCGCCTCGTCTTCGCGTTTTTTGGAGGGGGGATCATGGGGATCGGTTCGAAGCTCGCGCGGGGATGCACGAGCGGCCAGGCGCTGACCGGGGGAGCCATGCTGAGCATCGGGAGCTGGGCCTTCATGATCGCGGTTTTCGCAAGCGCGTATGCCGTTGCGTACCTGTTCCGGAGGCAATGGCAATGAACGCCCCATTCTACAAGTTCGGATTATTCGGTGAGGATGCGAGCCTCGTGGTTGCCCTTCTCATCGGCATCGGTTTCGGGTTTTTCCTGGAGCGGGCCGGATTTGGCAGTGCGCGGAAACTTGCCGCACAGTTTTACTTCACCGATCTCCGGGTGTTCAAGGTTATGTTCACTGCGATCGTCACGGCCATGCTCGGCGTTTTCTGGCTTTCGTGGCTCGGCCTGCTTGACTACACGCAAGTCGCCGTTCCCTCCACGTATCTTATTCCACAAATCGTTGGGGGATTGGTATTTGGGATTGGATTTGTGATGGGGGGCTACTGTCCCGGCACGTGCTGCGTGGCTGCCGCAACCGGTCGACTTGACGGCTTTGTGCACCTCTTCGGGATGATCTCCGGCATCCTCCTCTTTGGAGAGCTGTTTTCGTTTGTCGAAGGCTTTTACCACTCAACACCAATGGGGCGAGCCACATTGCCCGATCTTCTCCAGCTTCCGTTCGGACTCACCATCTTCCTTATTGTCCTTCTTGCGCTTGCCGGTTTTGCGGCGGCTGAGTGGCTGGAAGGAAAGTTTGCTCCCTCCACGGAGGAGGCCGGCTCGTGATCCGACAACTCACCTCGTTAAGCCTCAATAAATGGCTTGCCCTTGCTGCAGGCGGTCTTGGGGTCCTGGCCCTTTTTGCCGGGAGTCCATTTCAGGGCCATCGGGTAACCATCGACCTCAAGGATCTGGCGCGCACCATAGAGTCCGAAGGAGATCACGTCGAAGCGGATCAGCTTGCCGAACGGATTATGCTGAAATCCCGCATGAGGGTGATTGACCTGAGGGATTCGATCTCCTTTGCCTCCTACCACATCCCGACCGCGCAACTTCTTTCCATGGAGGAGTTGCTCGAGGAGAGAAGTCCGAAGGAGGAGATGCTGGTCCTTTACTCGGAGGGTGGGATCCATGCAGCGCAGGCGTGGATGCTGCTCAAGGCAAAGGGACTTGCAAACGTTTATACGTTGAAGGGAGGACTTAACGCCTGGAAGGAGGATATCCTGTTCCCGGTTCTTTCGGAAACCGCTTCGCCGGAAGAGCGCGTTCTATTCGCCAAGCGGAAAGCCCTCAGTGAATATTTTGGGAGGGAGTCTTTGCCAGTCCGACGCGACACCACCGCCGCACCTGCAAAACCCCGCCCGGTACCCCCTGCCAAGGTTGTATTGGAGCGAGAGAAAACACGCGACGGATGTTAGCTATCATTCCCGGGAGGCCGTCCAACTGTAGGGCGAGAAGCCTTCTCGCCCACGTCGGAGTTCCCGAAAGGAGTTTATTTCGTCCCCTCTTCAAGTCGCTCAAAGGTCGAGAGAAGCGGTTGGACGGCCTCAAGAGCAAGCGCTCATCCAGCCCGCATTGTGCATGCCCCCCCGTATCCCCGGGATCAGATTCCCTCATTTGAGAACCCCCCCAACCGTCACAACTTGTAACTTCCGAGTTAATAAGTTACATTCGCCAACGTCGATCTGTAGGGTTGCAATGGTGAGGGGCATTCCCAATTCGGCCCGCACCTTGAGGGATTGCTTTATGGTATTTTCGAAGTTCAAGTTGGCTACAAGAGTTGGCCAACACGTATCCACCAGGCATACGCACCCTTCCCTTACAATCTCATTCAGGAGCCACGCTTGAACACACTTCAGATCCTCATCCCATATTTTTCTCTGAACATTGCGGCCTTTTGTCTGGGGATGATCTTCTACTGGACCGTCGAGAACTTCCAGCCGGCAGGCCGTGAGCCACGGAAGGTCCAGAATGTGTTTCTGGTTATGGCGTTATGCACATTCTTTACGCCCTTGGGGGCATACATCGGATCGCTCGTTGTAAAATCGAAAAGGGCTGGAACGGGACTTGAGGCAGCTTGAGAATTCTCTGCTTCCGGGAGGCAACTCTCATGATTCGCTCCTTACTAATTGTCGCAACAATGTTTAACTGCCTAACTGGTTCAACAATGAGAATGCCAGGAGAAAATAGCGGCGCGAATTGAAACTAAAGGTGAAGAGTACAATATCCGACCATTTCATTGCCGTTGCGGATACGAGCCTTTGAAATGATCACTTTAATTCCTGGGAGATGATTAAATGGTAGAGAAAATGAAAGCGGTCAATAATCCATTGACAGTGATTGCAATATTTGCCGCTTTGGCTGAGATTGCCGGTACGGTTGCTTTAGGTTTGGTTGAGAAAGAATTGGAGAGCATTTTCATATGGTTTGTAATGGCATTTCCAACCGTGCTCATTCTCTTCTTCTTTATAACACTAAACTTTAACCCAAAGGTATTGTATGCGCCGAGCGACTTTCAGGATGAAGAAAACTTTTTAAGTGTGCTACTAGGTAAAAAGCAACTGCTTGAAACAATTAACACTTTGAATGAACAGCTGAAAATGGCAAAAACTCAACTACTCGAATTGTCGCCCAAACAGTCTGAACGAAAGCAGTTTGAGAGAGTGGTCAACGAACAAATCCGTCTAATGCTTCGGCAAGTGCAAAATGCAAAAGCATCAGCAGAAAATATTGCGACGGAGACTTCGTCGCACACGCGACCTTGGGTGTCATTTGAAACAAGAATACTGGGGTTGTTAAATAGTTCACCGACCCCGATGGGTGCGTCGGAAGTCGCGCGCTTAGTAGGAGCGACCCCGACTACAGCACACAAGATATTATTGTTGCTGACTAAGCGCGGCTTGGTTTCAAGAGAGACGGTGGATCCTAATATAACGAAGTTTAGAAGGAAGAGCGGCTAATTTCTGCACAAGGGAAAAGTTAGCTGGAAAGATTCATTGGTAAGGCCGTTCGCAATCTCCCTGACGACTCAACGATGTTCTCCCCAGGGTTATATACACCTCCTTGTAGATGATTCATCAACCTTAGTGCCGGAGCCCTCATCCCATGAAACCCGAAACCAGAATCGAACTCATCAAAATGGCTGAGAAGGCAAAGCGCGTTCAGGCCGAAGAATATCCAAGGCGTTGGACGAGTATAGGATATGTGGGGGCTGCCTTGGTGAGTCTCATGGGGGTCTTCTTCATGAGCTCGGCAATCCGCATGATTGTCAAAGAGGAAATCACCATTCCTGGAACGTTTTTCCTCCTTGTGGCGTTGATAATCACAATTTCACCCTGGTATTTCATCATCCGGTTCAACATGAACAGGAATATCGAGCTGCTCTGTGAGGCGATCCTGTCCGTGAACCGGGAGGACCCGGTCGCTGCAGTTTCACCGGCGGCTCCTCTTCTGCTTCCGAAAAAGGGAGCAAGAGGACATAAGGGAGTAAGGAAAACGAAGAAATAAATCGTTCACAATCCACACACCACACCAATCACACAGGAAGGAAGTTGCATGAAACAATTCACCTATGGTTGTCTGATGATCCTGATGCTCTTCGGGACCGTTGCCGTTGCCCAGGAAACGAGCGGCATGGCGAAGGGGAAGAGCGTCATTGCTGATGAGTTCATGGCAAACTTGGCCGATGTCGAGAAGAAGCTCGTCGGGCTTGCCGAGGCCACCCCGGCGGAAAAGTACGCATGGCGCCCGGCGGAAGGAGTCCGCTCAACCGGGGAGGTCTTTGCTCACCTCGCTGGGGGAAATTACTTCGTCCTCTCCTTCGCCGGTGTCAAACCCCCTCCGTTGGACCGCGATTATGAAAAGAAGATCACCGACAAGGCAAAGATCGTCGAGATGATGAAGGCTTCTTTTGCGCACGTCCGCAAGGCGGCCATGGAAGCATCGGATGCGGACCTGGAAAAGAAAACCAAGATGTTCGGTCAGGACACCAACTGCCGGAATGTCTATCTCGTCATCGTCACCCATGCACACGAGCATCTCGGCCAATCGATCGCCTATGCCCGTATGAATGGTATTACTCCGCCGTGGTCTGAGGGAGGGCAATAGCCGATTCCAAGAGGCTAAACCGCAAAGGTCGCGAAGAACTGCCGCAAAGAGCGCGAAGGCTACAGTCCATTGACCACTCGTTTTATTCCGTCTTTCAGACGGAGAACGTTGAAGTTCATTAAAAGCCCTAATTTATACCTTCCTATTTTCAAATAGGTCAACACCTGGGCAAGGTGAATATCACTCAAGGTTTCCACGGACTTGACTTCAATCACGAGACGATGTTCAACAAGGAGGTCGATGCGATAGCCACATTCGAGTCGCACCTCCTCAAACACCAGCGGGACTGGCTTCTCTTTCTCCACATATAACCCGCTTTTCTGGAGCTTATAGAAGTAACATTCCATGTAAGAGCTTTCCAAAAGTCCAGGACCAAGTGCTGAATGCACCTCCATCCCTATGCCGATGACTCGTTTGGAAAGTTCATTTTCAGTCATGTTTCTCTCTGCACCCTTTGCACCTTGGTCAACGCTTTCGATAGCCCTTTGCAAACTTTGCGGTTAAAAGAACCGTTTCACATCCTCAAAAACTGCTTCCCCGGAAGCTGTTTGACCAGTCCCTTGAATTCGAGCGACAGAAGATTGACCAGCGCATCGGAGGTGGAAAGGGCTGCCGTCTCCGCGATCGTATCGATGTGAACGGGGTCTGATCCCAGGACATCAAGCAGCCTGCGTTCAAAGAGCGTAAGTTCGACCTCGGGTTCGGGCTTGCGCTCTTCGTGTATCAGCCCGCGCAGGTGATGCTTCAACTCCTCCACAATATCATCCACGCCGGTAATGAGCTTCGCCTTTCCATCCCGGATCAGCATGTTCGGCCCCGTGCTTCGCTTTTCCGTGATGTTGCCCGGAACGGCAAAGACCTCCCTGTTCTGATCGAGCGCTATCGTGGCCGTGATCATGGCTCCGCCATCCTCTCCCGATTCAATCACAACGGTCCCCAACGATAAGCCGCTGATGATCCGGTTGCGACGCGGGAAGTTCGTGGCATCAGGCTTTGCGCCCATCGGGAATTCCGAGACGACGACGCCATGGTGGGCGATGCGCTCCAGGAGCTTCCGGTTCTCGGGGGGATACGGAACGTCTAGTCCGGACCCGATAACGGCAATCGTCCTTCCGCCCGCATGGAGGGATGCATGGTGTGCGACGGTATCGATGCCACGCGCCAGACCGCTTGTTATGGTTATTCCAATCCGGGTGAGGTCGCGGCTCAGCGCTTCCGCGGTTACCTTCCCGTAGGGGGTGGCGTGCCGGGTGCCGACGATGGCGACGGAGTATTTGTCCGAGGGGGAGAAGGCCCCCAGTATGTAGAGGATTGCCGGTGGGTCATAGATTTTCTTCAGGAGGTCGGGGTACTGTTTATCCCAGATCGTGACGATCGTTCCATTGACGGCATTGAGCCTCTTGAGCTGGTCCCGTGCGAACGTCTCGCCCTGATGGTTGGCGATGTTGGAGGCGAGTTTCTTGTCGATCCCTTTGACCTTCACCAGTTCCCGCGGGGAAGCGGCAAGGACGTTGGAGGGATCGCCGAAGTAGGAAATCAACGCGCGGATCTTATACGGACCGATACGGGGAACGGAGGAGAGACGGAGAAGATCATGAATGTCGAACATACCACCCCACAAAATCGCCTGCCCTGCTTATCGTTTTCTAACAGTATGAGGAATTAATCCACGAAGGACATGAAACCTCACGAGGAGGTTCTCAATTTCCTTCAAGATTTTTTTCTTCGTGTCCTTGGTGTCCTTCGTGGATAAAAAAATGCTATTTCTCTGGCTCTACGGAGAGCCCATCCACGACCGCAACGATGATGGTATGAACCGGAACATCCTTCCGCTGAAGCATCTGCTGGGCTCCTGCCCCCTCCTGGATCACCAGAACGGTATCGCCAACCCCGGCATCCACACGGTCGATGGCCAGCATGTCCCTTGCCAGGGCTTTTCCTTCAAGGTCGATGGGTTGAACGATCAGGAGTTTGTACTCGTTCAGGGTTTCATTCTTCTGAGTCGAGACGATGGTGCCGGTTACTTTGCAGAGAATCATACTCGGTTCCTTTTGTTCCAACTTTACTATTCACCGCAGAGACGCAGAGAACACGAAGGATGACTCTGTGCCTCCGCGGTAAAAGACTGAGGCATTATTTTGAGGCCGGCATCCGCTTCAGATCCGCTTCTGCGGCGATGTAGCCGAAGGCAGCCCAATGGCTTCCGGCAAGAACCTTCTCAAAGATCTGCCGGGCTCGTTCGGTGTCGCCGTTATAAAGGTACCAGTTCCCGACCCCGTACCCGTAGGTCGCAAGATCCAGGCCTGTCGCCTTCTCCATGTTCAACAATGAGTCGACCGGGAGTTCGCCCTTGTACAAAAGGAGCCGCCGATGGTAGGCGACATTCTCGATGATGGCCATGTCCTTGCGAATGTCCTTCAGCAAGTCGGGCCCATCGATGACGGGCCCCATGCGGCGGAACGCCATATACTCCCAATCGGTGGCGGCGACGCGCATGTCGTCGTTCTTTGCCAGCTCCCGACACTTCCGGAAATGGGTCATGGCTGAATGGAAATCCCCCTTGAGATAGAATGCAAGAGCAAGATGGTACAGGATGTTCGTCTGCAATGTCCCCGTGGGGATATTCAGCGTGTTCGGCTGGCCATCCGGTTCCACTTCGTCCTCCTCTCCCGCCGTAAGCATATGGGCCTTCTGGAGATCCTCGATCGCCCTGTCAAACTCCCGGAGCGTGATATACCGGTGTCCACGGTGCCGGTAGAGCCGCGCATCCTGGGGAAACCGCTTGATCCCCCTTGTGAAGATGGTAATCGCATCACGATAACGCCAGAGGTAGGCCATTCTCCTTCCAAACCAGATAGTTGTCTCCGCGCTCCCCGGATCCCGCTCATACGCGGCGCGGGCTTTGGCAACGTTCTCTTCAAGTTCCTTGCTTGTTTTAGCAGGGAGTGGGGGAGGGTACAACGGCTTGCCGAACAGGGAGACCGCCTCCGCCTTGCCCTTGGGATCTTGCGGCCCAGATAAGGCATATAAGTAAGAAAACGAAATGAGGTAACAACCGGCGAGGAGAATTCTTTTCATGGGCGATTATCCCGCAATTTCCTTCGTAAAGGTCCCGACAAGCTCGTCCGCTTCCTGTTTGGTCGGGGCCTCCGCGATGATCCGGATGATCGGCTCGGTATTGGACTTGCGCAGGTGGACCCAGGAGGTCGGGAAATCAATCTTCAATCCATCCACCGTGTTGATGTTCCCGGCGGAGAAGAATTTCCCCTTTATCCTGTTTAGTGCCTCGTCAGGGCTCGAGTTCCCCACCCCGATCTTTTCTTTTGTGATATGATACTGCGGCATCGTTTGTTTCAGCTCGGAAAGTGTGCCGCCGAACTCTGCAAGGTGCTGCAAAGTCAGTCCGATCCCGACAGGTGCATCCCGACCGATATGGGACGCCGGGAGGATGACCCCGCCGCTTCCTTCTCCTCCAACAACCGCTCCGATCTCCTTCATCGTTTTGGCAACGTTGATTTCCCCCACCGCCGTCCGGACAATTTTGTACCCGAATTTGGCAGCAATATCATCAACCGCTCTCGTCGTGGAAAGGTTGACCACGACGGACCCGGATTTGACAGAGCGGGAGGACTCCTTTTCCAAAACAAATTTCACGACGCTCGCGATGGTGTATTCCTCCCCGAAGGGTTCCCCCTTCTCGTTGATGAGGACGAGCCTGTCGACATCCGGGTCAACGGCGATGCCGAGGTCGGCTTTCTCCTCCTTCACCCGCCGGCAAAGGTCGGTCAGGTTTTCCGGGATCGGTTCGGGGGTATGAGCGAAGATCCCGGAGAGGTCGCAGTTCATCTCGACGACATCACAACCAAACTCCCGTAAAAGCTTTGGGACGATCACTCCCCCCGCGCCGTTCACACAATCGACCACAACCCTGAGCCCCCGCTGTCGTACACGTCCGATGTCGATGTAGGGAAGGCTGAGGACGTTTTGAATATGCTCGTCAAGGAACCCAGGGTCGGGGGTATGGCGTCCCTGGCGGTCCCAGGGGAGATAGGTTCGGGGTTGTCGTTCCACAATGGACCAGAAGGCTTTGTTCTCGTCGGCATCGAGGAAGAGTCCTGTGGGGGCGAGAAATTTCAATCCGTTCCACTCGATGGGGTTATGGCTGGCAGTAATGGAAATCCCGCCGGCGGCCTTTTTCTTCTCCACGGCCAGTTGCACGGTAGGGGTGGGACAAACTCCGATCGCCACGACATCGCACCCCATCGCGAGAAGGGTGGAGGAGACGATGTGGCCGATGCTCTTTCCCGTAATCCTTCCGTCCCGACCGAGGACGATCGTCCCACGGTTACAATATTCCGCGTAAGCGGCGGTATACCGGACAATCACTTCGGGTGTAAGGCTCGGCCCGACAACTCCCCGCAAACCTGAAATGCTTACCATTAATGACATCGGAATTCCTTTTCAAAACTGGATCGAATGTAAGAAATGAGGCCGCGATAAGCAAGATAAGAGATATTCGGGTCGCGGTTCATTTTGAAAGAATGTTGGTTCGTACGAAAAAAGTGAAACGCTTGACACTTGTATCGAGCGTATGTACCTTGGAGGCACATTGACGGTAGTCACGCTATGGAATTACGGGAAGATGAGAAGAAGGAGTTGTTGGGGCTTGCGCGTGCGGCAATTGAGGCGGAATTGACCGGAAAACACGCTCTCCCGAGTGCTCACACCTCAGCGACCCTCGACACAGCATGCGGAGTCTTTGTAACACTTCGGATGAACTCCGATTTGCGCGGCTGTATCGGTTACGTTGAACCGAGGCTCCCCCTTCGCCTTGCCGTGGAAGAGGTGGCAAAGAAAGCCGCGCTGGAGGACCCTCGTTTTCTTCCGTTAACTACAGGGGAACTGAGAAACACTATAATTGAGATCTCGGTCCTTTCCCCGCTGGAAGAGGTCAAGGGGAATTCAGCGATTGAAGTCGGGAAGCATGGCCTTGTCGTCGATGCCGGCCATGCCCGTGGCTTGTTGTTGCCGCAGGTCCCGGTGGAGTACGGATGGGACCGTGAACAGTTCCTCGCCCATACCTCCCAGAAGGCCGGGTTACCGCCGGACGCGTGGCAGCAATCGCATGTGAAGCTCTTTGTCTTCACGACGACGGTTTTTACAGAAGCGGAGTTTGGATAAGCGATTCTTTCTTCTTATGAAAAGGCCATGGAGAACATTCGCCCCCCGGCGGTAGCAGGGATGTTTTACGAAGCCGATCCGGCGAGACTCGCCCGAACCGTTGCGACGCTTCTTGACCAGGCGGAACCGGGCGTTGTGCAAGGTTCTTTGCGTGGACTGGTTGTTCCCCATGCCGGCTATATGTATTCAGGTTCAACGGCAGCGGCTGGATATCGGCTTCTGAAGGGAATACAGTTTGACGTTGTGGTGATCGTTGCGCCGAGTCACCGGGATTATTTTGAGGGAGCCGCCATTTATCCCGGCGCTGGGTATCGGACACCGATCGGCGATGTCGCCATCGAGCCGGAGGTTCGGGAGGAGCTTGTTGCTGGGTCCCGCGTCCTGGCGATGAAGGAAGAGGGACATCGCACCGAACATTCGGTGGAAGTACAGCTCCCGTTTCTTCAAAAGGTGCTGGGGGATTTTTCCTTCGTCCCCATCGTGATGGGGAACCAGGCACGCGGGACGTGCGAACTCCTGGCGGCCGACCTGGTGCGAACATTGCGGGGGAGGAAGGCCCTCCTCCTTGCCAGCAGCGACCTCTCCCACTATCATCCGTACGATCTTGCCCTCTCCCTGGACCGGATCGTGCTGAAGGATGTCGAGGCGTTCGATGAGGAATCCTTGCTGATGAACCTTGAGAACGACTCGGCTGAAGCGTGTGGCGGTGGACCGATCGTAGTGGTTATGAAAGCCCTGAAGGAACTCGGCGCAAACCGATCCCAAATCCTCTTCTATTGCAACTCCGGCGATGTCACCGGGAAAAAAGACGGTGTCGTTGGATACCTTTCGGCAGCATTCACCCAGAAGAATTAAGAGCCCATCCGCTTGAAACCATTGACGGTAAGCCTTATCGGAGCAGGCCGTGTCGGCGCGACCCTGGCCCTGATGCTTCATCGGCGCGGTCATCGCATCGTGTGCATCATCAACAGAAGTCCTGAGGCTGCACTCCGCACTGCACGGCTGGTCGATTGTGGGCTGAGTTCAACGGAGAACGCCGCTCTTGCGCCGGAGACCGATCTGCTTGCCATCGCAGTTCCGGATGAGCAACTGGAAGCGGTGGCGGCGGAAGTCGCAGAACGGGCGAAGTTGAACTTTCATGACCTTGTTGCTTTCCATACATCCGGAGTTCACACAAGCGATCTCCTTGATCCCTTGGCGAAGAAGGGGGCTGTGACCTGTTCGATTCATCCGATCCAGACATTCGCGGCCGGAATGCCAGTCGAGGAGCAGGTCGGGATGATGAAGGGGATCAGCTACGGAATCGAGGGGAATGACCAAGGGAGGAGGATGGCGGAGCAAATCGTTGCCGCTCTGGAGGGGAACATTCTCGTGGTTCCAAAAGAAGAGAAAATTTCGTATCATCTTGCGTGCGTTTTTGCTTCCAATTACACCGTGGCGTTGCTGGGGGCGGTGGAAGAGCTTACGGCATCGTACGGTGGTTCTTCAGCTCTGAAGCACTTTCGCACGCTGGTCGAGTCGAGCATTGCCAATGCAGTACGGATGTCCCCTGCGAAGGCATTGACCGGGCCGATCGCCCGCGGGAGTTCAAGGGTCATTGAGGCGCATGTCTCCGGGCTCCAGACAAGACCGGATCTCCAAGAACTCTACAAAAGCCTTGCCTCGTGGGCCATTGAACTCGCACAACGCGGGAAAAGGATCACGCCGGAGCAAGCCCAACGACTCAAGGAAACGCTTTCCCGATGATCGTCGACTATCATACCCATAGCTCTCTCTGCAAGCATGGCGAGGGGGATGTTGAAGAATATATCCGAAAGGCGCTTGCGTTGGGCCTGGATGAGATCGGCTGTTCGGAACACATGCCGATGCCGGATGGATTTGACCTGCGTCACCGGATGAGTCTTGAAGAATATTATACCTCGTACGCCCCCCGTGTGTCTGTTTTGGCGGAACAGTACCGGGGGCGCATTGCCGTCCGTCGGGGACTTGAGGCTGAGTTCCTTCCAGGCGCCGACGATTGGATCGAAAAGTTTATTGAGGAAAATGATTTTGATTATGTGATCGGCTCTATTCATTTTTTGGGGGACTTGAGGACAGTGAAACCGTTGTTCCATGTGGAGTATGCCGAACATGAAATCGAGCAACTGCACACGGAGTACTTCGAAGCCATATGCGCCTCGGCACAATGCCGTCGATATGATATTATCGGCCATTGCGATTTAATCAAAAAGTTCGGGGTCCGTGCCACGCCGAAGATCGAGGAGGCGTGCTGGGAGGCGTTGAAGGCGATCAGGGCCGGGGACATCGCCATCGAAATCAACACCTCGGGACTCCGGAAACCGGAGCATGACACCTATCCCGGCATCAAGGTCCTTGAGCGGGCAAGAGAATTGAATATCCCGCTCACACTCGGCTCGGACGCCCACAAACCGGAGCAGGTTGGACTCTTTTTTGACAAAGCCGTTGCCCTGCTGGAGAAGTTTGGAGGAGGAAGGATCTCCCTGTTCGAAGGGCGGCAACGGAGGGAAGTACGCGTCTCACGATTCAAGGCAGCTTGATTCCACACCATCGAGGAATAACCGTTTGAAAGCTCTCATCGCCAGCGGGGGACGAGGCACAAGGCTCCGCCCCATCACGCACACCCAGAATAAGCATCTGATCCCGATTGCCAACAAGCCGATCCTGTATTACGCGATCGAAGCGGCCGTCGATGCCGGTATCAAAGAGATTGGCATCGTGCACAATGCCGACTCCCGCGAGGTGCCCGACTATGTCGGGGACGGTTCAAAATGGGGGGCGAAGATTTCCTACATTCTCCAGGAAACGCCGGGGGGACTCGCGCAGGTGATCCAACTTGCGGAAGGGTTTGTAGGGAAGGAGAGTTTCGTTTTCTACCTTGGCGACAATATGGTGGTGGGGGGATTGAAGAGGTTCGTCGAAGACTTCCAGCGGCAGCAATGCAACTGTCTTTTAACGCTTGCGAAAGTGAAGGACCCGGAGCGGTTTGGTGTGCCGGAGATTCAAGGGGGTATGATTGTGGGAGTGGAGGAAAAGCCGAATGCGCCTAAAAGTCAGTACGCTGTCGCAGGTATTTACATCTACGACTCGCATATTTTTGAAGCGGTGAAGAACTTGAAGCCCAGCAGTCGGGGTGAGCTGGAGATTTCCGACGCCCATCAATATCTGATCGACAAGGGATACAAGGTGGGCTATACCGAGATCACCGGCTGGTGGAAGGATACCGGGAAGCCGGTCGATTTGCTCGAGGCGAACAGGCTCGTTCTTGACAACGCAACGGCACGCAACGATGGAGAAGTGGACCAGTTGTCTGATGTGGCGGGGAAGGTGGTGATTGAGGCCGGGGCGAAGGTCATCAACAGCAAGGTGCGTGGGCCGGCGATTATCGGCAAGGGGGCCGTGATCGAAAATAGTTACATCGGCCCTTTCACCTCGATCGGCGACCGGACCCATGTAAAAAACAGTGAGGTCGAATACAGCATTATTCTCCGTGACTGCAGGATCGTGAGCGTGGGCATTCGCATCGAAGGAAGCATCCTCGGGAACGATGTGGAAATCGTCGAAGCGAACGGAAAGCCGCGTGTCCATAGGTTCATGATCGGGGACCAGAGCAGAATCGAAATAGCCTAACCCCGAACATCAGAGACTATCCCCGACCGTTCGGCTGAGTTCACGGCGAAGCCTTCAGGTCGGGGATCCCCAGCCTCAAATCGGGGTCCCACGACCCAAACTTAGCCTGGGCTTTAGCCATGACACAGATATTTTGGAGATGGTTTGTATGAACTACCAGACACTCCTCTTTGAAGTACAAGAAGCCGTGGCATATGTCACGATCAACAGACCCGACAAGCTCAACGCGCTGAATGCCCAGGCGAAATCGGAACTCCGCGAGGCGTTCGAGCACTGCAGGACCGACGACGCGATTTCCGTCGTCATCCTCACCGGTGCCGGAGAGAAGGCCTTCGTTGCTGGGACCGACATCAGGGAGTTGACCGCGTTGAACCCTGAGACCGGAAAGGAATTTTCGGAGGAGGGACAGTCGGTTTTCAACCTCATCGAGAATCTCGGCAAACCGGTCATTGCCGCCGTGAACGGGTATGCCCTCGGCGGGGGAATGGAGCTGGCCCTCGCCTGCCACATCCGTATTGCGGGGGAGAACGCGAAGTTTGGGCAACCGGAGGTTAATCTCGGGATTATTCCGGGATATGGAGGAACGCAGAGGCTGGCCCGGTTGGTGGGAAAGGGGAGGGGAATGGAGTTGATCCTCACCGGCGATCAGATCGATGCCCAGGAGGCACTGAGGATCGGCTTGGTGAACAAAGTGGTCCCGTTGTCGGATCTGATTAGCACCGCCCGCGCGATGGCGCAGAAGATCGCCTCCAAGGGACAGATTGCTGTCCGGATGGCACTGAAGGCAGTCAACATGACGCACGAAACAAACCTGACGGATGGCCAAGCACTTGAGGCAAGCCTCTTCGGCCTCTGTTGCGGGACGGAGGATTTTAAGGAAGGAGCGAAGGCTTTTCTGGAGAAGAGGAAAGCCGAATTTAAAAATAAATAAGAAGTTCTGTGCGCTTACCCACTTTTTTACCAGTGGGCCACGAAACACCCCGGCTCAAAATACGCCGGGGCAGGCACGAATCACGCGAAAACCATTTCGTGTGCTTGGCGTGTTTCGCGGGGAAAAAAAGCCACCGCCTTTGATTGTGGTCGTTTAATGGGTTCGTGGGTAAAGAGTTGCAGCTCTGAAATGCTTTTGATGAGAGAAGAACAATAAAAGAACCACAGGAGCGATGCGATACGAAGTATGAGCCAGACAAGCAAAACAAACGTTGATCAAGCGAAGCTGATGGAGAAGATCGTGTCGCTCGCCAAGCGACGCGGCTATGTTTTCCAATCGAGTGAGATTTACGGGGGACTGAACGGCTGCTGGGATTACGGTCCGCTGGGTGTGGAGATGCTGAACAACCTGAAGCAGCAGTGGTGGAAGCACATGACATACCGGGAGAACGTCGAGGGCATCGATGCCTCGATCCTGATGCACCCGCGTGTCTGGGAAGCATCCGGACACGTCGAGAACTTCACCGACCCCATGGTGGATTGCAAGCAGTGCAAGGCACGGTACCAGCTTGACGTGTTGTTCGACGATCTTTCCCTCAAACGAAAAAAAGAAGCGCTCCGGGAATTGCACCCCGGCAAGTTCGACGGTCAACTGAAGGATGAAGTCGTTACGGAAGAATTCAGCAAGCT
This sequence comes from Ignavibacteriales bacterium, assembly GCA_016192345.1. GTDB lineage: Bacteria > Bacteroidota > Ignavibacteria > UBA10030 > UBA10030 > UBA6688. Next base: position 21,376 of record JACPUH010000085.1, read on the forward strand.
GATCGCCACCGATGCCTCCTCCGCCGAGGTGACCAAAGCGCTCTCGTGCCCGAGCTGCGGCAATAAAGGGACCTTCACCGAAGCACGCAAGTTCAACCTGATGTTCAAGACCTTCGTTGGTCCGGTGGAGGACTCCTCCTCCGTCGTCTTTCTTCGGCCAGAGACCGCCCAGGGGATCTTCGTCAACTTTCTTAACGTCCAATCGGCTTCACGCCAGAAACTCCCGTTCGGCATTGCCCAGATCGGACCGGCGTTCCGCAACGAGCTCAATACCAGGAACTTTCTTTTCCGGACCCGCGAGTTCGAGCAGATGGAGATGCAGTTCTTCGTCAAGCCCGGAACCGACGATCAGTGGTTTGAGTATTGGCGCTCGGAACGCCTGCAATGGTTCCATGACCTTGGAATGACGAAAGAGAAGCTTCAGTGGCATCAGCATCCGCCCGACAAGCTCGCCCATTACGCCAAGGACGCTTACGACATCGAGTATCAGTTCCCTTTCGGATGGGGGGAGATCGAGGGGATTCATAACCGGACTGATTACGACCTGTCGCGGCATGAAGAGTTTTCGGGGAAGGGGATGAAGTACTTCGACGAGCAGTCCAAAGAACGCTTTACCCCCTTCGTCATCGAAACGTCGGTGGGAGCAAGCCGCTCCTTCATGGCCTTTCTCGTCGATGCCTATGCAGAGGAAGATGCCCCGACAGCGGAAGGAGGAGTAGAGACACGGGTGGTCCTGAGACTGCATCCAAAGCTGGCGCCGACGAAGGTTGCCATTTTTCCACTGGTCAACAGGGACGGGATGCCGGAGATCGCGCACAAGTTGGAAGCCGACCTGCGCGGCTCGTTCCGTGTCTTCTATGATGACAGCGGCGCGGTGGGGCGGCGGTACCGACGGCAGGATGAAACCGGGACGCCGTATTGCGTCACCGTCGATTCGCAAACCCTTCAGGATCAAACGGTGACCATGCGGGACCGCGATTCGATGCAGCAAGTGCGTATCCCGCTTGACAAAGTTCGCACGTATGTCCTCGAGAGGCTGATGTAGGTGAGCATGAGTACGGAACGAACCGGAGGGTATGGACATCAACCCCTGATCCGGAGAGGGAGCTCCCGTGGTTTCCACGGGCTCCTTCTTGTATTGCTCTTGTCATTCGAGCCCCTGAGCGCCCAATGGATCTCGGACCCCGCGTTGGATGCGAAGATTCTCCAGGGTATCGAATTCATTTACAGCATCGAATTTGACAAAGCGGACAGGGAGTTTGCCGACGTTGTAAGCTCACAGCCGGACCATCCCGCCGGTTATTTCTTTCAAGCGATGACGCAATGGTGGAGGATCCTCAGCGACTTTGAGGATGAGTCGCAGGACGAACGCTTTGTCTCCATGCTCGCGAATGTTGAGGAAGTGTGTGAGCGAAGGCTCGGGAAGAACAAGAACGATGTTGCAGCCCTGTTTTTCAAAGGTGGGGCGATCGGGTTTCGCGGGAGGTTGAGGGTCAATCGCGGGAAATGGCTGGCGGCAGCGAACGACGGGGTGAGCGCCCTTTCGGCCATCCGCAAGGCGAACGAGCTCGAACCAAAGAACAGCGACATCCTCCTCGGGATGGGGATTTACAATTATTACGCGGAGATGGTCCCCGATCAGTACCCGATCCTGAAACCGGTGATGTTGTTCCTGCCGGGGGGGGACAAGAAAAAGGGGCTCGAACAGTTGGAGCGCGCCGCACAGGAAGCGCGGTACGCCAAAACCGAGGCGATGTATTTTCTACTGCAAACCTATTTTTCCTACGAAAAGAACTACACAAAATCCCTGGAACTCGCCTCCAGGCTTCGTTCCCGGTATCCGGAGAACTCGATCTTTCACAGGATGTACGGAAGATGTTTCGTCAGCCTCGGCAACTGGAATGAGGTCCAACGCGTCTTTGGAGAGGTCGAGGAACGGTTCCGGACGGGGCAGCCCGGATATAACACCCATGACGGGAGGGAGGCCCACTACTATCTCGGCCGATACCACTTCATCTCAGGTAACCTGGACGAAGCCCTTCAGCATTTCTTCCGCTGCGATGAACTCTCACGCAGGACCGACAAGGATGGGGCTTCGGGTTTCATGGCGATGACCAACCTCACGATCGGAATGATCTACGACCTCCAGGGGCGGAGATCTTCGGCCCAGGCTCAGTACCAAAAAGTCCTGTTGATGAAGGAATATAACCGGACCCACTCGGATGCACGCCGTTTCATAAAGACACCGTACAAACGATAAGTATGACCTCCCAGATTCTCTTGTTCGGAATGATCGCCGCCTTTGCCGAAGTGCTAGGAGGAGCGATCATCTATTTCAAATCATCCTGGCCGAGGCGGGCACAGGAGATCCTCCTGGCGCTCGGGGCGGGGTTTATCCTCGCGCTGGTATTTCTGAAACTGATCCCTGCAAGCATTGAGGCGGTTGGGGAGACGGCATCCCTTTACTTTATCCTTGGCTTTGCGATGATCCATTTCTTCGAGCATGCCATCGTCGGCCATCTCCATTTTGGCGAGGAGACGCATCCCGAGGCGATGGTGTCCAAATTGGCGAGCCTTTCCGCCTTCTCGGGATTGTTCATCCATGCTTTTTTTGACGGTGTCTCGATCTCGGTCGGAATGCAATTCGATTTCCTGATCGGTCTCCTGGTCTTCTGTGCCGTCTTGCTCCATAAGTTGCCTGAAGGCATGACGATCGGTTCGATTATGGTCGCTTCAGGATTTTCCAGAAAGATTGTCCTGTACTCTTCCATCGGCCTCGGGGTGGCGACGATGTTGGGGGCGGGCACCGTGTTTATCTTCAACCGGGTTGGGCCGGAGGTGACGGGAATCGCGTTTGCTATCTCGGCAGGGGCGGCGGTGTACGTCGGGGCCAGCGACCTGATCCCTGAAATCAACAGGTCGGAAAACAGGATTCCTCCGCTGGTCGTGTTTGTCGGGATGGTCCTATTTTATATCAGTGAGAGACTGTTGGAGGGATTGGTTCGGTAAGCCGTGAATGCAGATAGACAAAAAGAAGTTTACCGCGGAGGACACAAAGAAAAAAAAGAAGAGAAGGAAAGAATTTGTTCTGAGAGGCGTTTAATTCCCTCCGTGAACTCAGCGCGTCTGCGGTGAGATTGCAGGCCTGAGTTTTAGAAGCTCGTGGCGATGGAGACGCGGTGCAGTCCGCCGATCTTGCCGTACGAGTTAAACGCATAATCCACACGATAGTCCCCGATCACGATGCCGCCGCCGAGCGCAAACCCCGCGAGGCCGGCGCTGTTCCCCAGCTTCAACTCCTTGCGTTGCTCATTGTTGTACCCCAGCCGCAAACGGACCGATTCACTCATCACGAATTCCGCCCCGAGGGAGAATGAGGAAAAGCGGTCCAGGAAGGTGTCCTGCGATTCGTTCAACTTGTGGAAGTTGAGGTTCAGCAGGACGGGGAGATGTTCCGGACGTTTGGTGATGCCGACCTTCAGGTCGAGCGGAAGCGACTCCGAAGTTTCGAGGTAAGAGTTGAGTTGAGTGCCAAGGTTGAGGATGCTCGCGCCGATGGTGATATTCTCTGATGGGATCTGGTAGAGAACACCGAGGTCGAGGGCGATTGCCGCCGATTGCGTACCGGCGATGGAGGAGTAAATGAATTTGACTCCCACCCCGTAGGTGGTCATTTCGTCGAACTGCCTTCCGATGCCCGCAACGAACGCGATATCGGTCGCCCCGAACGTCCCCAGCTCGTTGAACGACTCGTCGGTCTCTGTGAAGGAACCATAATCGACAAACATGATTCCGGCGGCAACGGTGCCGATGTCGTCAAGGTGCTGACCGTACGCGATGTGCCCGCTGTTCACATCGAGGAGATGCTTCAGAAATCCTACGGAGGCGGAGGGTTTCGCAAGGGTTGGAAGCGCCGCAGGGTTATAGAAGACCAGGTTCGGGTCGTTCGTCATGGAAACGAAACTGCCGTTGAGTCCGGCCGCCCGTGCCCCGACTTCGTTCCTGAGGAAACTGTAGGTCCCCCCTCCCTGGGCAAGGGTTATCAGGGGGAGGATGAGCAGAAGAATACTATGCCGTATGAATCGTCGCATCGAGGGCCAATCTACCCAAATAAGGAAAGAATTGCAAGGAACAGGGCTTCACGGCCCGATTCGGTTCATGATTTGCAACTCAACCCCTTTTTGGTTATCTTGGTGTCGCATTGTTCATCATTCGGAGAGAGTATCATGAAGCCTGGGATTCACCCTACGTACAAGAAGTCCATGGTCACCTGCGTCTGCGGCAATACGTTTGAAACCCGTTCCACGATAGGGAATATTCACGTTGAAATTTGCTCGGCATGTCACCCGTTTTTCACCGGCAAACAAAAGCTGGTTGACTCAGCCGGTCGCGTTGAGCGGTTTAACCGCAAGTATGCGAAACGTGCTGAAAAGCCTGCGGAAGCCCCTGCATCCTGATCATTCGGGGGGTATCCATGGTATGAATGTGCGGAATGTCCTGAACAGCATTCCGCTTTTTCATTTTTTGGCCGGTGTGGAGTGTGTTGAACGGAGAACGGTGCTGCCATGACTGAGACGATCTGCATTTTTGAGGACGTTGGGTACGCGCGGTTACTGCCGCTGGCGTACCTTCGTCCGGTCTACAACCTCCGTTGCGGCATCCTCTCCCTGAAAGAAAAAATCTTCCACGCCTATCCCGGGGCGAAGTTTGCCCTCCATTGCCGGTCGTACCTGGCCGACTCTCTGCAACTCAGGAATCCGGGTGTTCCGGTCAATGATGTTCCGGATGGAAGCTGTCTCTTTCTGAATGGACGTGTTGTTGCCGGAAGGGAGTTTGTGAAGCAGATTCCATGGAAAGGGGAGCGGGATGTGGCGTACATCCAGGGGGATGACCTGGTGGCTGCCCGCGTCAGCGGCAAGGGCCTGAAACGCGTCCGAAGTGGGATGGGAGACCTGTTCTTCCTCGAACTGTTTGAAGGCCTCCCGCGCGTGAAGGTTGAAGTTCCGATGATTTCGTATCCCTGGGATGTGATTCACCGGAACGGTGTAGAACTTGCAAACGATTTTGTCCTCCTGGCCGGCAAGAAACGTCGCGCAGCGGTTGCCCCAAGGGGAGTGCACATGATCAACAAGGGGAATGTTCACATCGGGGTTGGCACCAGGATTCACCCGGGCGCTGTTCTCATCGCCGAGGATGGTCCCATCTCCCTCGGCAGGAATGTCAGGATTCTCCCCCAGGCGACGATCTTCGGACCGGCGTACATCGGCGATGGATCGATCGTGAAAACCGGTGCACAGATCTACGGAAGCACCAGCATCGGTCCCGTTTGCAAAGTGGGGGGAGAGATCGAGCACTCGGTGATCCATGGGTTTTCCAACAAACAACACCATGGATTTCTCGGCCATTCCTACATCGGTGCTTGGGTGAACATGGGGGCGGGGACGACGAACAGCGACTTGAAGAGCAATTACGGCTCGGTGCGGGTGAGTCTCGGCAGCGAGCCGATCGACACAGGGCAACAGTTTATTGGATTGATCTTCGGAGACCACTCCAAGACGGCCATCAATTCCATGTTCAATGCCGGGACGGTGGTCGGAGTCTCCAGCAATATTTTTGGCGATGGCTTTCCGCCGAAGTATGTCCCTTCGTTTTCCTGGGGGGCTGCCGGCGAGACGTTTACGACCTTCGGCATCGATCGAGCCATCGAAGTTGCGCGCCGCGTCATGGCGCGGAGAAATGTCCAGTTAACCGCCTTCGAGGAAAAGCTGTTTCAGAAGCTCTTTGAACTGACGAGCGATGAGCGCCAAAAACGCGGCATGCCGGACTGAACACGCTGCTGCTGACGGAAAAAGTATGACTCAGGAAGTCCAAATACCACAGCACGACCAGGAACCGTCCAGCATCTACCGCGGTCCTCGCGGCACGGCAGTGAAGCTCCTGAATCGCGTGGAGCGGTCCGATGCCTACCTGGACCGGTTGTTGGATGCGGAGATGCGGTCGACCGATATGAACGAGCTCGACAGGGGGCTCATGAATGAAATCGTAACCGGCGTGATCCGTTGGCAGGCGAAACTCGACTGGGTGTTGACCGGGTTTTTCCATGGCAACTTTACGAAGGCCGAGACCAACATCAAGAACGCCCTGCGGGTGGCTCTCTATCAAATTCTTTTTCTCGACAAGGTTCCCCATTCCGCTGCTGTCAACGAATCGGTAGAGTTCATTAAGCGTCTCCGGGGACAAAAAGTCGGGGACTTGGTGAACGCCATCCTCCGTAACATCCTCCGCAACGTGGAGAATATCCGGTACCCGGATCCTAAAGAGGATCGGATCCAGCACCTCGCGGTGATTGAATCCCATCCCTACTGGCTTGTGAAGCGCTGGGTCGAACGGTTCGGGTACGATGAGGCAAAGTCGCTGCTGGCCGCCAACAACCGGCGTCCCGACCTGACACTCCGTGTGAACAGGTTGAAGATCGATTTCAACTATTTTCTCTCGCAACTCGATCACCACCAGATGCAATTTTCAAGATCTTCCTATCTCGATTTCTTTGTCCGGGTACGGCACATGTCGGGAATCGGCGGCTCTGAAATGTTCCGCCAGGGATTTTTCGTGGTGCAGGATGAAAGTGCGGGGCTGGCCGTGCAGTTGCTCGATCCGAAGCCGGGTGACCGGGTCATCGACATGTGCGCCGCGCCGGGGGGGAAGACGACATTCATCGGTGAGCTGATGAAGAACTTGGGGGAAGTCGTCGCGGTCGATCGCTACGAGACACGGCTCAATCTCGTGAAGAGCGCATGCCAGAGGCTCGGAATTGCCAATGCGCATTTCGTGAGCGCCGATGCCGCGAGTCTGCAAACGCAGCCGGCAGACAAAGTACTTGTTGATGCACCTTGTTCTGGACTCGGCGTGCTTGCAAAGAAACCCGATGCCAAGTGGAAGAGGGAGCCCGAGGATTTGCTCAAACTGGTCAAACTTCAGGGAGCCATTCTCGAGAATGCTATGGCTCACGTCAAACCGGGGGGGGTGCTTGTGTACAGTACGTGTACCACCGAGCCCGAGGAAAACATCTTGTTGGTGAATAATGCGCTCTCCACTCACCCCGAGTTCACAATTGAGAATGCGGGCCAGTTTGTCAAGCCTGAGGTTGTCCATCCCGATGGATTCATAGAAACCTTTCCCAACAAGCATGGAATGGATGGTGCGTTTGCTATCCGGTTGAGGAAGTCCGCTTCATAATCCTGTTTTGTGTTCGTTGAGTTTTCTCTCTATATTCAATCCGCTTTGATCACCCCTCAACCATCTTAGCCGGGAGAATTCCTATGCTCCGCTGGATCAAATGCTGCGCATCGATTTCGGTTTTTCTGCTCTCGCTGTTGCACGTTCTTTCATTCAAACCCTCGCCGGCGGACCCCCTGGTTTCAACATTCTCCATCGTTGCCTTCGATCCTGAAACAGGGGATGTTGGCGTCGCCGTGCAGTCGAAATTTCCGAACGTGCGCCCGGTTGTTCCATGGGCGGAGGCCGGTGTGGGGGCCGTGGCCACCCAATCGTTTGCCAATATCGGGTATGGTCCCAAAGGATTGACCTTGATGCGCAACGGGGCAACGGCGGAAGAAACGCTACGGATCCTTATCGCCAACGATTCAGCCCGGGACGTCCGACAGGTGGGAATTATCGATGCGAAAGGGAATGCCGCAAGCTGGACCGGGAATGAGTGTTTTGATTGGGCAGGGGGCAGAGCCGGAAGTAATTTCGGAGGGAAGGGCGTTGTCGTTACGGGAAAAGGGTTTGCGGCCCAGGGAAATATCCTCGTTGGACGTGAGACTGTTGAAGCCCTGGCCAGGACTTTTCAGGAAACGACGGGCTCGCTTTCCGACAAGCTCGTTGCGGCTTTGGTTGCGGGGGGCAAGGCAGGGGGCGACCGCCGTGGGGAGCAATCGGCGGCCTTGCTCGTGAAGCGTGCAGGGGCCGGGTACGATGGCACGACCGATGACTACATCGATATCAGTATTTATGACCATCTGACTCCGCTCAAAGAACTCGAGCGTCTCTACGCCCTCCACAAACTGTTCTTTTTCCGAAGCACCGCGGACAACCTTGTGACCATCGACACGGCTCTCTGTAAGGAGCTTCAATCGATCCTTCAGAATAAAGCCTACAAGGGATTCCAGTTTTATTCGGGTCGGATCGACGGAACTTTCGACGCAACGACGAAGAAGGCGCTGCAGGACTTCATGGGTTGGGAGAACTACGACGTGCGTATCCGCGAGGACGATAAGATCGACAAAGAGGTGTTGCAAGATATCCGTCGTAACTATGAAGAGTGGAAAAAGCGCAAGTGAATTATTGGTTGAGGTTCTTCTCCATGAAGAATCCCTAACGACAGAAGTCAGTTCCAGGAAGAAACGACCGACCCCATGAAAGCAATTGTCAAACCGAAACCCGTCGATGGCCAGGATTGGCCCAAGGGTTTTCAAATTATTGATAAACCTGAACCGAAGGTTGAGCGGCCAAACGACGTTCTGATCGAGGTCTTCGCCGGTGCCATTTGCGGGACCGATGTCGGTATCTACCACGGCAAGCCTTCCCTCCGCGCAGAGATGGCGAAAGCCATTACCAACCCAGTGACCATCGGGCATGAGTTCAGCGGTCGGATCGTCGATGCGGGAAAAAAGGCCCGGACCATTCTTGCACGCCTCGTTGTTCAAAAAGCAAAAAGCGACCCCGCCCTGAAAAAGGCCCTTCGCCGCAAAACCGCGGCCTCACTTGCAGCGGAGAAAACCCTGATCCCCTGGCTTGAAAAGAATTTTTTCAGCACGGCGGAAATGCATTTGACCTGCGGGACCTGCTACCAATGCAGGTTGGGCGAGAAGCATGTCTGCCGGAATACCATCATCAAGGGCGTTCATGATGATGGAGCGTGGGCCCAGTTCGTGAAAGTGCCGGCGGAGAACCTTCGCCTGTTTTACAGGCGCGAGATACCGCCGGAGATTATCAGTTTCATGGATGCCCTCGGCAATGCAACGCACACGGTGATGTCCGCCCCAGTCAAAGGAAGGAATGTCGCCGTTCTGGGATGCGGCGTGCAGGGGTTGATGGCGATCGCTGTGGCAAAGTATGCGGGAGCAAAGCGTATCTACGTCACCGACGCCTCCTACGGGGAGTTCACGCATGACAAGCTTGTCAGTCGCCGGTTTGCTCTTGCAAAAGAGTATGGAGCGGACCATTGTTTCGATGTTTCGATCCCTCAGGAGCGCGAGGCGTTGCGGGAGACCGTCCTTCGGGAAACGGATAAAACCGGTGTTGATGCGGCGTTCGAGATGTCCGGGAGCTATCGTGCGTACGAAGATGCCGAACGGATCCTGAGAATGGGAGGGACGTTTTCCCTTCTCGGCATTCCCTCCGGAACCACACAGGTCGATTTTGCCAAGAATATCATTTTCAGCGGCATCACGGTTCACGGCATTATCGGACGAAAAGTTTTCGAAACATGGGATCAAATGGAAGGTTTGCTCAAAGCAGGCCTCGCGAAGCACCTCATGAAGACCGGGTTTGTCACACATCAAATCCCGATGGAGCAGTACGAAGACGCGTTTACCGCGATTCGCAATGGTGACGCCTACAAGGTGTTGCTGAAACCATGGAGTTGAATGCCGAACTTTGATCACCGAATGATCCCTGCAACACAGAAAAGCCTATGAACCTGTCAGAACTTGTTTCCTCCGAACTACGCAGACTTGAAACATCGAACACCTTAAAGCACGAAACCGCTCTCCAATCGCCGCAGGGCGGTGTGGTCCGGGTCAACGGCAAGGAGTTGGTCATGCTTGCCTCCAATAATTACCTCGGGATGTCCAATCACCCGGCAGTCAGGAAGGCGGCGATCGAAGGGATAAAGAACTATGGATACGGGGTCGCTTCCGCCCGGTTCCTCTGCGGCACCCAGACCATCCACCGGCAGTTGGAGAAGACGATCGCGAAGTTTGTCGGGACAGAGGATGCCATCCTGTTTTCCTCAACCTTTGCCGCGAACGTGGGGTTTTTCTCCGCCCTCACCAATGAGAAGATGGGCATGGAGCAGTACCGGGATGTCATCTACAGCGACCGCTTGAACCATGCAAGTATTATTGATGGTCAGCGCCTCTGTCGCTCCGAAGTGACGGAGAAAAAAATTTACAACCATGCCGATCCGGTTCATCTCGAACAGCTTCTGGAGGAGGATCGGAACAAGGATTACCGTCTCCGTATCATTGCCACGGACGGCGTGTTCAGCATGGAGGGGGATATGGCCCCGCTGGACGCTTTGGCAAGGCTCGCAGAGAAATACCAGGCCATTCTCTTTGTGGATGATGCACACGGCATTGGCGTGGTCGGGAAAACGGGTCGGGGTACTGCAGAGCACTATCACGTTCTGGGCAAGATCGACGCGCTGATCGGGACGCTGGGGAAAGCCATCGGCGGCGCGGCGGGGGGGTTCATCAGCGGTTCCGGGGAATTGGTTGAATACCTTCGGCAAAAAGCGAGAACCTATATCTTCTCCAATTCCCTCCCTCCAGCCATCGTCACGGCAACAACGGCCGCATTTCACCTTCTCACAAAAGATAAGACGATCGTCAAGCGCCTTCACGAGAACACAGCCTATTTCAGGAAAGAGATACAAGGGCTCGGTTTTACGATCATCCAAGGAACTCATCCGATCGTCCCGATTATGCTGGGGGAAGCCTCTGTTGCGCAGGAGATGAGCGCGGCACTTCTGAAGGAAGGGGTGTACATCAAAGGCCTTTGGTTTCCCGTGGTCCCGCGCGGGGAGGCCCGGCTCCGGGCACAGGTGTCTGCGGCGCTGCGACGCAAGGACATCGATCGGGCGTTGGAGGCATTCAGGAAAGTGGGGAAGAAGATGGGAATTCTTCCGTGAAGGACCGGTTGATAGGGCAGCCGACCGGTTGATCCTCATCTGTACCGTTCCCCCGAGCGGCATCTCCATCACCATACACGAGGAAACCCGCCTCTCTTGAAAAGTCGCCTGGTCTTTGTCGATCTTCTCCGCGGTTGGGCCGGCCTCGTCATGATCGAAGTGCACGTCGTCAACGCGTTCCTCCAACCTGCATTCAGGGAGGCCGGATGGTTCGACGTGCTGAACTTCATCAACGGCCTCGTTGCACCAGCATTCCTGTTCGTCTCCGGGTTTGTCTTTGTCCTTGCCGGCGAACGGAAGCAGGAAGAGTTCCGCAAATTTGGACCTGCGTTCTGGAAACAATTAGGACGCATTGGGCTGATTTGGTGTGTTGGGTACGCGTTGCATCTCCCGTTCTTTTCGCTCAAACGCAGCCTTAACGAGGCGACCCGGACGGAGTGGCTGAGGTTCTACCAGTCCGATGTTTTACATTGCATTGCTCTGGGGTTGTTCATTCTCTTCCTCGTTCGTATCTTCCTTCACCGGGAGAGAACGTACCGGTGGTTCTTATGGGGTGCAGGCACTGTGGCGGTCCTTGGAGCCCCCTTCGTATGGGACATCGATTTTCTGAACCACCTGCCGGCCTTCCTTGCAGCGTATGTGAATGGACAACACGCATCGCAGTTTCCGGTCTTTAACTGGCTGGGATTCATGATGGGGGGCGGTCTTACGGCGGCCATGTTCCGTACATTGAGGGAGGAAGGAAGGGAGCAGGAGTTCTTCCGGGTGTTGGCCTCCACCGGTGCGGGGATGATCCTCGCGGGCTCTCTCCTGATGCTCCTGCCGGTCGAAATACCCTATGCCTCGATGGCCATCAGGGCAAACCCGTTATTTTTTTTCGTCCGTCTCGGAATTGTCTTTCTGTTGATGGTAGCCTGTTGGCGGTATGCCGGGTGGCGTCAAACGGAACAATCATTTGTGCTCGATGTCAGCCGTGAAACGCTCCTCGTGTATGCCGCACATTTGCTTGTCGTCTACGGCGATTTCTGGGATGGGAGAAGCCTTGCTTCGTACCATGGCAAGTCACTGGCGCCGGAAGAATCGGTGTTTGCCACCACCGGTCTTCTCATCCTGATGGTCGTCCTTGCAAAAGGATGGGGGAGGTTGAAGCAGGCATCGCCCCGTTCTGCCCGGACAATTTCGTACGTCCTCGGGTTATCCGCTCTTGTGCTCTTTCTTATCAGGGAATCGTAATACCATGGAACTTCTCACTCTCATACTCCTTTTTGCGGTCGCCGGATTACTCGGGCTGGTTCTTATGAAACTGAGCGGGGCGCGGAGCAACGAATCCACTCTGCTCATGCAGCAACAATTGGACGGTCTGCGGTCCGAGGTCACGCAAAGTCTGAAGAACACGGCGGATACACTGGGTGGGTCTCTCAAAAGCACGCAGGACACGCTCTTCCAAAGCCTCAAGCTCACGACGGAGACGATGAACCAGCAACTCAATAATGTCACGAGCCAGTTGACCGGCGTGACACAGCAGCTCCAGAACAACACCGGACAGATGGGCTCACGGCTTGATAATGCAGCCCGGGTCATCCAGGACGTGCAGGGCCAGTTGGGGGAGCTGGGGAAAGCCACTCAGGAGATTAAAGAGCTGGGGCAGAGCGTTTCCAAGCTTGAGGAAATGCTGAAGGCCCCGAAACTCCGCGGGGGGTTGGGGGAGTTGCTGCTGGAAGACCTGCTCAAGCAGGTTCTGCCGGCCAGTAACTATACGATGCAGTATCGTTTTCGGAGCGGTCAGGCTGTCGATGCCGTGATCACGACGGCAGGGGGGATGGTCCCCGTCGATTCGAAGTTTCCTCTGGAGAATTTCCAGAAGATGGTTGAAGCGAAAACCGAACAGGAGAAGAAGACTGCCCTTCGCTTGTTCCGGACTGATGTGAAAAAGCATATCGACGCAATAGCGGAAAAATATATCCTTCCGGATGAAGGGACGTTCGATTTTGCGTTGATGTACATCCCGGCCGAAAATATTTACTACGAGACCATCATCAAGGATGAATCGTACGCCGACGAGGACGGGTTGTATGCGTATGCGGCAAAGAAGAGAGTGGTCCCCGTGTCGCCAAACAGCTTCTACGCACACCTGAGGGTGATTGCGCTGGGATTGAAGGGACTGCAGATCGAGCGAAGTGCGAAAGAAATTTTTCAGAACCTTGAACGTCTCGGCGGGGAACTGCAGAAGTTCTCGGATCTGTTCGAGACGCTCGGTACCCAGCTCAACAATGCGAAGAATAATTATGACAAGGCGGATAAACAGTTGAACAGCCTGTCGGAAAAGTTCCGGACCGTTCAGTCCCTCCCGGAGACAGGGAGCCGGAAGCAACTGGAGGATTGATCCCGCTTCCGGAACAGGTCTTTCGAACAAAACAAAAGCCCTCCTGACTTCTCAGGGGGGCTTTTGCTTTGTAGCGCGAACGGGAAGGAAGAGACTTTCGAAGATCAGACACGCACGATGTTGTAGGCGCGTTTGCCCTTTTGTTCCTCTTTCAATTCATATTGAACCATATCGCCCTGGAAAAGAACGTCGCGGAACCCGGTATCCTTTACATTGCTCTTGTGAAAGAAGACCTCCTCACCGTTATCTCCAATAATGAATCCGAATCCCTTTGACGCATTGAAGAATTTCACTTTACCTTGCAGCATAACACCTTCTCCTTTTCTCAAACAAAAAACCCCAGCTAGCATCTGGCCGGCTGGGGCTTTGTTTCAACAGGTTGGTTACAATTTCACTACTTTCGATGCCTGGAGCCCTTTGGGGCCCTGTTGCACCTCGAACTCGACCTGATCGCCCTCGTTCAGCGTCTTGTAGCCGTCGCCAACAATCGCCTTGAAGTGGACGAACACATCATCGCCGTTTTGTCGTGAAATGAAGCCGTATCCTTTGGCTCCGTTGAACCATTTGACCGTTCCTTTTTCCATGGAACAATCTCCTTTGAGTGAATATGAAATGTGTACACGAGACGGCAGGAATGCTCGCTGCCGTTACACGCAAACTACACTACAGATGATTTGCGATGCCGGGTCTCGTGTGACTCAAAGGGTCACGGGTAGGACACGGACATGACAACTCAACTACGACGTACATGCGTGGCTACGTCGCCCCGACGTGGTTTCCCTCGACGGGACTGAACGGTGTACGGTGACTTGCGGTTTCAAGATAGCTTTTTTGCCCATTGGAAGCAAGTCGATTTTTTATCGGGGCGGACTTCCCATGCGGGGCCCTGAACAGGGGAACCTGTGGAATGGTGCAAGGATTTTCAGTATCTTTTGTTGTTTTCGTTCCAATGGAACATTCCCGATATCATCAGGCAGACAGAAATAAAGAATGAAGAAACTCAAAAGGATTGCGATTCTCACCGGCGGCGGTGATTGCCCCGGATTAAACGCCGTGATACGAAGTATTGCCAAGCCCGCGATGGCGTCGTTCGGTTCGACCGTCATTGGAGTCCTGGATGGATTCGAGGGATTGGTCGAAGGAAGGATGAGGGAACTTACCCCGAGGGATGTCGGCGGCATCGTCAACCTCGGCGGGACGATCCTCGGGACGTCCAACAAGGGAGACCCGTTCCATTTTCCGGTGGAAACACCCCATGGCATCGATGTCCTCGATTATTCCGATCACGCGGTCAGGAACTACAAGGATTGGGAGCTGGACGCCCTCATCGCCATCGGCGGCGATGGCACCATGCATATTGTCGATAAATTCACCGACCTCGGTCTGAACTTTATCGGCGTCCCGAAAACCATCGATAATGACCTTTCCGCAACGGATGTGACGTTCGGCTATGACTCGGCCGTCACCGTCGCGACCGAGGCGATCGACCGGCTGCACACCACCGCCTCCTCCCATCATCGCGTGATGGTGGTGGAGGTGATGGGACGCTATGCCGGCTGGATTGCGCTCGGTGCCGGTCTCGCTGGCGGCGCCGACGTCGTCCTGATTCCGGAGATCCCTTTCCGCTGGGACAAAGTGTACGAACATGTTTTGAAGCGAAGCAAGCATGGGAGCCGGTTCAGCATCATCTGCGTAGCGGAAGGTGCAAAACCGTCGGAGGGGGACATGGTGGTGAGGGAACAGGACAAGAAACGAACCGATCCGATCCGTCTTGGTGGTATCGGCGAACTTGTCGGGAAGAAGATCATGGAGGAAACCGGGCTTGAGACCCGTGTGACGGTGCTTGGGCACCTGCAGCGCGGGGGAAGCCCCACGCCGTTCGACCGCATTCTTGCATCCCGCTTCGGTGCGATGGCGCTTGAACTGGCGGCGCAGGAGAAGTTTGGCCACATGGTCAGCCTGCGGGGAACGGAAATTGTTGCGGTCCCCGTGAAAGAAGCGATCCTGAAGCTTCGCACAGTTCCCGTCGATTCACAGCTTCTTTTCGTCGCCCGGGCCGTCGGGACGGAATTTGGAGAATAATCGTGCGAGCCGTCCTCGCCACGAATGTTTTGCAGCAACGGCTGAAACACTCGAAGCATGCACTTTTTGGACCACCGCCAACCCTGAAAAGAAGTTCAGGGCATAAACTGTTTTTTTAACCATAAGGAGCACAAAGATTACAAAGATTTCATAAAGTTTTCCTTTGTGTTCTTTGTGATCTTTTGCGGCAATTTATTTTTGAGATAGGTTCGAGTGACTTTAGAGGACGATCAAGAAGACCTTCCCCTTCACATCCCGGATAATTGTAAGTAGGTCATCCCGTGGAGAATCATCAATCGTACCCGCATACCATTCAACCCGACTTTCTGCTGATGGCCTACGGCAGCGGGTACTTCCCCATGGCCGACCATCGGACCGGTGAAATCGGCTGGTACTCTCCGGACCCGAGGACAATCTTTGAGTTGGATGAATTTCGGATTCCGAGAAGCCTCCGGCTTATACTCAAGAAAGAACCGTTTGAGATCCATCTGAACCGCGCCTTTGAGGAGGTGATGCGGGGATGCGCCGAACGTGAGGAGACCTGGATCTCCGGGGAAATTATCGACAGCTACATGGAATTGCACCGGCTCGGCTTCGCGCACAGCTTGGAATGCTGGAAGGATGGAACGCTCGCTGGGGGATTGTACGGTGTGGCTCTTGGGGGAGCTTTTTTTGGCGAGTCGATGTTCAGCCGCCGGCGCGACGCTTCCAAGGTGGCGTTGGTCCATCTTGTCCGGCGACTGCGCGAACGGAGATTCGAGTTGTTGGACACCCAGTTTACAACGCCTCACCTTGCCCGGTTTGGAGCGAAGGAACTTCCGAGAGAGGACTATTTGAAAAGGCTGGCGAGAGCACTCAAGAACCAAACGTCGTTTATCTGAGAAAGCGTACCCCCCAATGAATACCACGTTTAAGGTTCCCGTCATCACGCAGACAAATTTTACAAACCTGAGGCTTCTCAACCGCGGCAAGGTTCGTGATATCTATGACTTCGGTGAGGCATTGCTAATCGTCGCCACCGACCGGATTTCGGCCTATGATGTCATCATGCCCAACGGGATACCGTACAAGGGGAAGGTCCTCACCCAAATCTCCGGTTTTTGGTTTGAGATGATGCAGGACATCGTCGCGAACCACTTGATCTCAACCATCATCTATGATTTCCCCTCGGCATGCAAGCCGTACTGGCCCGATCTGGAGGACCGATCGATGTTCGTGAAGAAAACAAAGCCGCTTCCCGTGGAATGCGTTGTCAGAGGGTATCTCTCGGGCTCCGGTTGGGTCGAGTACAAGCAATCCGGCACGATCTGTGGCATCAAGCTCCCCAGGGGACTGGCGGAGTCTCAAATGCTTCCAGAACCGATTTTCACCCCCGCCACAAAGGAGGAGGTCGGAACCCATGATGAGAATATTTCCTTCGAACGGATGGCGGACATTGTCGGCCATGACACAGCCGCGCGGGTGCGTGATCTGTCGATCAAAATCTATCAGCGCGCAGCCTCCTACGCGGAATCCAGGGGGATCATTCTTGCCGACACGAAAATGGAATTCGGCGTTGACGAGAATGGAACGATTATCCTGATCGATGAGTTGCTGACGCCGGATTCATCCCGTTTCTGGCCGAAGGACAAGTATCTTCCGGGAAGAGGACAGGAGAGTTTTGACAAACAGTTCGTCCGCGATTACCTCAACTCCATCGCATTCAACCGGAAACCCCCGGCGCCTGCTTTGCCCGAAGACATTGTCTTTAAGACCTCGGCCCTCTATCTTGAGGCTTTGAAGCGCCTGAGCGGTAAGACGCTGGTTTGACCGAAAGGGCGTACCCTCGCCAATAAACCTCCGAGGCAAGCCATGCAGGAAGGTTACCGTATTCTGGAGCACCCCGCCGATATCGGGCTCGAAGCACACGGCAAATCGCTGCAAGAGGTGTTTGAATACGCCGGACGCGGATTAATGTCCATCATCGTCGATCCCGCGGGGATCGATCCTATCGAACAACGCTTTCTTACCCTCGCCGCTTCCGACCGTGAGAATCTTCTCGTCCAATGGCTTTCGGAGATCCTGTACTTGTATGATGGTCAGGACTTTTTGATCGCCGATGTCGCAATTGAACATATCTCCCCCACAGCCATCGAAGCGATCGTGACGGGGGACATCGTCGATACGCGCAAGCACCAATTCAGAATGGATGTCAAGGCTGTCACCTATCACCAGCTTATGGTTGAGGAACGGGAGGACGGGTGCACGGCGAGGGTGTTTTTCGATATTTGATGGAAAGAAGGGACCATGAGCACCGGCAGGCTGACAAAACTGGACAACTACCGGTTTGTCGTTCCAAAGTCATTCCGGGAAGGGATGAACGTCGAAGGCCTGGTCTATGCGGACGACGAGCTGATACAAGCGATCGAGAACGACCAAACCCTGATGCAGGTTGCTAACGTCGCGACGCTTCCCGGACTCGTCGGGCGCTCACTGGCGATGCCCGATGCGCATCAGGGGTACGGGTTTGCCATCGGCGGTGTTGCGGCCGCGGATCTTCACAAGGGGGTTGTCTCCGCGGGAGGGGTGGGATTTGACATCAACTGTGGAGTCCGTTTGCTGGCTTCCGAATGTTCTCTCGACGAGGTCAGGCCGAAGCTCGATGCCTTGCTGCAACAGATGTTTCGTGATATACCGTGCGGGACGGGAAAGAGAGGAGTGCTCGGGGGCCTTGATCCCGGTCAACTCGACGGAGTCCTTGCGGAGGGGGCCCACTGGGCCGCCCAGAATGGGTATGGAACCGAGCGGGACCTGGAACACATGGAGGAAACGGGAAGAATCCCGAATGCAGACCCTCAGCAGGTAAGCCGGCGGGCAAAAGACCGTGGGCGTGATCAACTCGGCACGCTCGGGTCCGGGAACCACTTCGCGGAGATTCAATATGTCGCTGAGGTATTTGACAGCGAGGCGGCGGAAGCTTTCGGTCTCCACTCCGGACAAATTGTCGTGCTTATCCACACCGGCTCGCGCGGACTCGGCCACCAAGTCTGCACCGATTATCTTGAGCTTATGCAGGTCGCGATGAAAAAGTACGCCATGACCGTTGTCGACCGGCAGCTTGCGTGTGTGCCCGTCCGGTCGCCGGAAGGGCAGAGCTACCTTGCCGCCATGGCTGCTGCGGCCAACTTTGCATTTGCGAACCGCCAGTTGATCACGCACTGGGTCAGGCTCGCGTTCGCTCGAGTCATGGGAAAGGGAAATCTCAAGCTGGTGTACGATGTGTGCCATAATATTGCCAAGGAGGAGGAGCATTCGGTCCGCGGCGAAAGGAAGCGCGTCCTTGTCCATCGAAAGGGAGCCACGCGTGCATTTCCGCGACACAGGCCGGAGATCCCGCAGGATTACTACGAGGTCGGTCAACCGGTGCTGATTCCAGGCAGTATGGGGACTTGTTCCTACGTCCTGGTGGGAACGGAGCGGGCCATGGAGGAGACCTTCGGCTCTTCATGCCACGGTGCGGGACGGGCAATGAGTCGGACCGCGGCGAGAAAAGAGATTACCGCAGAGCGGTTGATCAGGGAACTGAAAGAGAAGGGGATCCACGTCCGCGGGGCCTCGAACAGCGGATTGACCGAAGAGAACCCGAACGCGTACAAGGATGTCAGCCGTGTGGTCGATGTTGTTCACCATGCCGGCATCGCCAGGAAGGTGGCAAAGCTCGTTCCCGTTGGCGTGATCAAAGGGTAGGAGTTAAATGAATCCCGGAGAAGAGTGCCCGCGAATCTACACGAATCCCCACGAACAACGATTCAAAAAGCCATTTCTCAATCGATTTTATTCCGACCTAGAAACCCACCGCCGAGCGGGGGGCCTGGAAGTTTGGCTTTGCTGGTGTCCGGACTCTATCAAGCTACATGGTGAAGGCCTCAGATGAAAATTGCCCACGAATCACGCGAAAACTATTTCGTGTGTTTTGCCCGCCCGCCTGACGGCGTCAGCGGTCGGGCGGGCGTGTTTCGCGGGAAGAAAAAAACCGCCAATGGCGGTGGTCGTTTACTGAGGATTCGCGGGTAGTTGTTTTTTGCTCTTTCCCCGAAATGTGAGAAACGGGAACATTATCGTGTCTCTGATCGTTCGTTGTAAGTAGTTCTTATTCTTAGTATATTTTCACTGTCACGAACCAAACCATTGAATTTATTGGAGAAGAAATGCTTCCGTTGACTGAAGAAAACATTCTGACGTCGTTAAGACTTGTCAAAGATCCCGATTTACACCGTGATATTGTAACCCTTGGATTTGTCAAGAACCTCACCATCCAAGGAAAGGACGTCAGTTTTACGCTCCAACTGACGACGCCCGCCTGCCCGGTGCGTGACCAGTTCAAGATCGATTGTGAAAAAGCAATCCGTCATACGATCGAGGGGGTGGGGAAGGTTGCGATCGAAATGACGTCAAACGTTGTCTCTCATGCGAATACGGTGAAGGATAGCGTCATCCCGGGGGTCAAGAACACTATTGCCGTCGCAAGCGGCAAAGGAGGCGTGGGGAAGTCAACGGTGGCTGTCAACCTTGCCGTTTCGCTTGCGATGGATGGGGCAAAAGTTGGCCTGGTCGATGCCGATGTCTATGGCCCGAGTATCCCCCTGATGTTCGGAGTCAACGAGCGGCCGAAGGTTTCTCAAAACAAGCTTATCCCATTGGAAAAGTACGGCGTGAAGATCATGTCCATCGGGTTCCTTGTCGATCCTATGCAGGCGGTGATCTGGCGGGGTCCCATGGCGAGCGGGGCGATCAAACAGTTCATGGGGGATGTGACCTGGGGGGATCTTGATTACCTGGTGTTCGATTTGCCGCCGGGAACCGGGGATATTCAATTGACACTGGTTCAGACGATCCCGCTCACGGGCGCGGTCATCGTCACGACTCCGCAGGATGTCGCTCTGGCGGACGCGAGGAAAGGGCTGGTGATGTTCAACAAGGTGAACGTGCCGGTCTTTGGCATTGTGGAGAACATGAGCTACTTCATTTGTACGCATTGCGGGGAGCGGGAGGATATTTTCGACACGGGTGGGGGAAAGAGAACCGCCGGAGAATTGCAGGTCCCGTTCCTGGGCGAAATCCCGATCCATACCAGCATCAGGGTTGGGGGAGATAAGGGAAAACCGATCGTCGTGGGGGATGAACATTCACCACATGCCCAGAGCATTCGTCAGATTGCCCGGAACCTGGCGGCACAGGTAAGTATCCGGAATGCGAGCGCATCCCCGGAACCAAAAGTCGAAATTTTGCTCCCGACATAACATCGTCATGCTTTCCAACCAGGTCATCGAATCGAGTTTAGCCAAGGTGCGTCCCTATCTTAACGAGGATGGGGGAGACGTCGAATTGGTACGCGTGACGGAGGAGGGGATCGTGGAAGTCCGCCTCGTCGGGTCGTGTCAATCGTGCCCGATGTCGATCATGACACTGCGTGCGGGGATCGAGCGTTCCCTGATGCTTGCCCATCAGGAAGTGCGAAGGGTGGAACAGGTGCGGTAGGTCTGGAAAAGTCTCAGGGGCACGGGACTTCTTCCGGGAAAGTCGTTGGTTCAAGTCTCCGGACTCTCAAGGCTGATGAGAACCCTCCCCTCAAATCCTCTCCTTCAACTCCACATCGAAGAGCTTCCCGTTTTCCAGTTTCACAATCCGCGCGGGGTATTTTCGGACGAGGTCATAATTGTGCGTTGCCATCAGGATCGCCGTGCCCCGCATATTGATTTTGCGCAGCAGCTCCATGATTTCGGAGGAGGCGTGAGGATCGAGATTCCCGGTCGGTTCGTCGGCAAGCAGGAGGGAGGGGGCGTTAACGAGGGCGCGGGCGATCACCACGCGTTGCTGCTCGCCGCCGGAAAGCTCGTTCGGCATCTGTCCCCTCTTGTGGCTTAACCCTACGTCCGCAAGCGCCTGTAAAACCAGCTTTTTGATTTCGCTTTTCTTGGTGTTTGTCACATAAAGTGCAAAGGCGACGTTTTCGTACACATCCCGGTCGTCCAGGAGCTTGAAGTCCTGAAACACGATCCCAAGCCTTCGGCGGAGAAGAGGAATGCGCCGCGATTTCGTCGTTTCAGAATCGTACTCGGCGACCCGGACAACACCGTTATGCGGTTTGAGGTCCATGTAGAGCAGCCGCAGCAGTGAGCTTTTCCCCGCCCCCGTAGGACCCACCAGGTACACGAATTCCCCATTCTTCAGTGTGAAGTTCAGGCCGCTCAGCACATCCTGCCCATCGAAGGAAACGGAGATGTTGTGGAGTTCAATCATGATGTTTGCTGAAAGCGACCGCCAGTTTGATGGCTTCCACCATGCTGGTAATGTTGGCTTTTCCTTTTCCGGCGATGTCGTAGGCTGTCCCGTGGTCCGGGGAGGTTCGGATGATATTCAGCCCGGCCGAGAAATTCACTCCCTTCCCAAAGGAACTCATCTTGAGTGGAATAAGCCCCTGGTCGTGGTACATTGCCACGATGGCGTCATAGCGCTTGTAGTTGCCCGTTCCGAAGAATGCATCTGCGGAAAAAGGTCCCTCCACCGGCAACCCGAGCTTCTGCAGTTCCTGCACCGCCGGAATGATAATCTCCTGTTCCTCTTTGCCGATCAGGCCTTGCTCCCCGGCGTGAGGATTGAGGGCGAGGAGGGCGATGCGCGGTTTTCGAATTTGAAAATTGTGAAGGAGGGCTTCGTGGATGATGGAAACTTTCTCAAGAATCTTCTCCCGGGAGATGGCATCCGCTGCGTTGCGCAGGGCTGTGTGAATGGTGACTAGGCCGACGCGCATGGTGTGGGAGACGAGCATCATGGCAACGCGTTGGGACCGGCTCAGGAGGGCGATCATCTCCGTCTGACCGGGGAAATTGTAGCCGGCAATGTTCAGGCCTTCCTTCGAGACCGGGGCGGTCACCATCGCATGCGAACGGCCTCCGGTGCACAATTCCACCGCTTTCTCGATGGCAACGCCGGCGTTCCGGCCGGACGCTTTCGTTGCCCGCCCGTATTGAATATCCGCCCATAAGCCGTCCCCAACATCGAAGACCGCGGTAGCGGTAGCATCGCGCCATGGGAAAATCGCTTTTTGAAGCTTGAGTCGGATTTTGAACCGCTTCTGCACATCTTCCATGATGTTGAGCGGTCCCACAAGAAGCGGCGTGCAGAGCTTCCGCACGCCGGGGTTCGCCGCAGCCTTCAGGGCAATTTCCGGACCGACGCCGTTAAAATCGCCGAGAGTTATGGCAATGACCGGCTTCAAAGGTTTTCCGCCTGACTCAGGATGAAGGCGCCGGATTTCGCAGGATCGATAAAAATGAAACGTCGTTTGATTCGTTCGTACGTCCAGATCTCTGTTGGAGGTCCTCCCGGCTGAAAGACCCGGTTTGTTTCGGAAGGGGGACCGTAGAGAATGTAGATGCGCCCACGGTCAGTCTTAAACCCATCCCCTTCCCGGACTCCGGAAAAACGACGCAGGGCTTCATCCACGCGAAGATAATATTCCGTCATCACTTCATTATAGGCGGTCGTTGTGTCGGGATCTTTCTGCTGCCAGAACCTGTAAAATGCCTCAGCCTGTTTGGAGCCTGAACTGCTTAGGATCTCATCCATCTCTTCCTCGCCGACGATATGCCGTAAAGACTCGAGGGCAAGTGTGGTATTGAAGAGGGAAAATGGTCGTTGCGGCCAGATAACCCTGAAAAGATGCCGCTGGGTTTGAGTCATTCCCCCTGCCGTGTACTCGACTTCCAGCGAGAACGATCCCGGTTCGAGTCGTTCAAAAGGAAGCGGGACTGATACGGTTCTCCAGGAACGTGGGGAGGATTGAACGCGATACTGTATCCCATCTTCCTGGCGGGCGAGTTGTAAAAGCCCGTTGACCATGGCGTAGTGAGTTCCGCTGAACGTTTGTTTTCTTCCTTTGAATCCTTCGATGACACCTTCCAATTTCCATTTGACTTCCAATATTGCATCCGTTTGTACGAGGTACATCTGTGACACAATGGCCCCGCGGCCTCCGAACAGGACGTCGCCGCCTCGATTGATCGGCACAAAAGCTTGTTCGTCAGGTTGTACGTTCGGTTGAAGAACCAGGGGAGGCGATAACTCCAGGGTTGAAAGCTTCGGCGCCACAGCGGTGACACGCCGAGTTCGTTCGAGGAAAGTTCTTCCCGATTCGCGGTCGTCCAGGCTGAAAACAATCTGGTACGTTCCCTTCGGAACGGTGAACGACATGGCTCCCTCGAGGTCCTGGAGTTGTTCATTCTCTTTCGGCAGTGTTGCCCGCGTAAGCGAAATCTGCCTGATCTGCCGGGCGACGGAATTCCGCTGTTCGTCCAGGAGCTCGATCAGAAGCTCTCCCCGGCCTTTGTATTCCGTGGTCCGCGGTTCAGCGTCGTTCCTGATGAAAATGAAGAAGTTTTGCCCGATGCGATAATGGATGTTGACGACCGCCTTGGAAGTGTCTTCACCGAATATGGCGAGCGCTTCATAGGTGACCGACTGAGATTGAAAGCGTGGCTGGATCCCTTGCGCCGGTTCGTCCTCTGTTTGAGCAGTGAGACCGCCCAAGTTCCCCAGGGATAAGAGGAGAAGTGCAAGAAACCTCCGGAGTTGATGATGAAGAGACTTGCCGGATCCCGAATCCCATGCCCGGTCCTGGGTGAACGGTCCGGGAGATGCAAAGCCCTCCGAGTTGGAACGATAGTCTGTTGCCATTGCGTACCCTCCTGATAATGTCCCCGACTGAAATGACCAGCTCCAGCTTCAAATGCTTAGCAACCAATGTGCCAGGTATGGCCAGGCGGGGAAGTTACCGGCACCGCTCAGTGATGGCCAAATATACTGTTTTGAAGAAGTTCTTCGACGATGGTGACACTGGTCCCTGGAAGTCAACCCAGATACTGTAGAGTGGTGTGTACCCCTGGCTAAAAATCTGAACATTCAACCGGGGCCAAGGTACAAAGAATTCGAGTCTACTTCCACTTTCTGAGAAACTCCGTCAACAGTCTCACACCGACACCCGATCCGCCCCGTTGCGTGTATGGTCCGGCTTCCTCCAGGATGGCTGTTCCTGCAATGTCGAGATGAACCCATGGATAGTCGCCGATGAATTTTTTCAGGAACCATCCCGCCGTAATGGCACCCGCCCACCGTCCGCCGACATTTTTTACATCGGCCACGTCGCTTTTAATGAGTTTTTCATACTCATCGAACAATGGCAATGGCCAAACCCTTTCATACGATTTCTCCCCGGCTGCCGTCAGCTTCTCCATCAATCCGGTACTGTTCCCCATCATTCCGGTTGCGTAATGGCCAAGGGCAACGACACATGCTCCCGTCAACGTCGCCAGATCAATGACCGCCGAGGGTTTGTAACGTTCCGCATAGGCAAGGGCATCGGCGAGGATTAGCCTTCCTTCCGCATCGGTGTTGTCGACCTCCGAGGTCATCCCGTTATAATGGCGCAAGATATCTCCCGGGCGGATCGAATTACCCCCCGGCATGTTTTCGACGGCGGGGACCAAGCCGACAATATGAACCGGGAGTCGTAATCGTGCCACCGCCTCGAACGTACCGATGACCGCTGCGGCTCCACACATATCCATCTTCATCTCAGCCATTCCCGCCGCCGGTTTGATGGAGATGCCGCCGGTATCGAATGTCACACCCTTGCCGACCAGCACCACTGTTTTATCGGTTGACTTACCATACTCCATGATGATGAACCGCGGTGGGCGTCTGCTTCCCTGGGAAACACCCACGACGCCCCCCATCCCAAGGTCCTGGATCGCGCGCTCATCAAGGATCGTCGCCGTAAAACCGGATCGGTTTGCGGACTGAAGGGCGGCCTCGGCCAGGGTTTCAGGATAGAGTTCGAGTCCCGGGGTATTGGCGAGGTCACGGGCGAGGGAGGTTGCCTCGCACACAATCTGCGCTTGTTGGACGGCATCGTTTCCAGCTTTTGCAAGTGCTGCACTGTCGGTGGCTATGAGAATCTCTTCGGGAGTTGACCTGGTTTCGTTGTTCCGGGTGATGTATTTATCAAACCTATACAGCGCCAGCATCGCTCCTTCGGTAAAAGCGAAGACTGCCTCCGCCGGTTTTCCGTTGAGGGAAGGGAGAAAGAGGGCAACATGGTTGGCTTTGACGGCGCGTGCCTGTTTGGCTGCCGCCGCTGCAGCGCGACGGTATTTCTCTTGAGTCAGATTTTTCTTTTCGCCCAGCCCGACAACGCAAACCCTCTGAATACGGGTCCCTTTGTGAAGGTAGGCGAAAACCGTTTCCCCTTCCTTGCCTTTAAAATCTCCGGCTTCAGCAGGAGAGATCTTGATCCCCAATTTCCTCGAGAGAGCGCTGATCTCTTTTGTAAAGAGAGCGGGGTCCTGGTGAACAAACACACAAAGAAGATCTGCGGTAAGTCGGTTGATGGGCGAGCGTTTGAAAGAAGCGTTCATGGGTTCCTCATGATGGAATATACTGTTGAGCGCGTTCGAGGAGGATCGGGAGAATGTTGGTGAGCTTCTCGCCCGTGAGTCTGGCACCGGCCGCATTTTTATGGCCATTGCCGCCGAATTCCTGGGCAAGCTTGTTGATCGGAATATCACCTTTCGACCGGAAACTGATCTTCACTCCATCATCGACCTCGGTCAGCAGCAGGCCGATCATGACTCCTCCGATATTCAACGCCTTGGTAATGAAGCTGTGCGTGTCAAGCTCTGTCGTACCCGTCTCAAGGAAGTCTTGGCGTGTGATGACCATCGAACCGACGGTTCCGCCATGGGTCACTCTCAGGCTCCCCAGGGCCCGGGCCAGAAGGTGTACGCTTCCAAGACTTTCCTGTTCGTAATGTTGTTGATAGGATGTGACGGGATCCGCTCCACAATCCAGAAGTTCGGCAACCATGCGATGAAGTTGAGAGTCCGTCTTGGGAAAACGGAATGAACCGCTGTCGGTCATGATGGCCGTATAGAGAGCTGTGGCAATTTCCTGACTGAGCGGTTGGCGGGTCAGCGATGTCAGCAGGTTGAAAAGGATCTCCCCCGTGGCGGCGGCTTCCTCGTCGATGATGAAGAGGTCCGCAAACTCTTCTCTGTCGAGGTGGTGATCGATACAAATCTTCTTGGCGGGTGACTGGAGAACAAAAGGTTTCAAGCCCGCAAGACGGTCGGGTTGGTTGGCATCCAGGATAAAAATAACGCCTGCCTCCTTCAGAACGTGGGCGTCGCGGGTCGAATTGAATTGTTGAATCCTGGAATGGGGGTCCATAAACCGGCAATTCGGGGGGGTCGCACTATGGTTCAAAATATGAACTGTCTTGTCCTGGGAGAGGAGGTACGAGGCGAGGGCCAGCTCGCTCCCCAATCCATCGGCATCCGGGTTCACGTGTGTCGTGAGCACGAAGGTCGAGTGTCCGGTAATCAAAGTTCTGCAGGCTTCAAATTCCTGATGCAAGCGTTGCTTCCTTTCACTGTGCATGAAGTCGTTCCGTTCGGGGGGGAACGCCGTAAACAAAAAAGGTGTGGTCGAGGAACCGGCCACACCTTCTCCAGCAACACGTCATACGTTATTGGACGGTCCAGGTGTCTCCTGAATTCAGGAGTTTCACCATATCGCCATCACCACGCTTCTCCTGCGCGAATACGATCTGCCGCACCATTTCCTGTTCATACACGGGTCGGTCGATCGCAAGGAAGATGCCGATGGGACGGGGGAGTCCGGACTTGTAGGTCATGTCCGCCAGGATGAATGAAAGAGTGGTATCCTTTTCATTATGCACCAGCAAATCGTTCACGGACCACTTGCCATCCTTCAGGGAAACGACCTCGGGGGAAAAACCGTTCAGCCTGATTCCCTTGTCTTTTTCCTTCCCGAACGTAAGAGGCTTGCCGTGCTCGAGGTAGACCACCGTGTCATCCTTGGTGTCCTTTTCCGTGAACTGGAAAAAGGCCCCATCATTGAACACGTTGCAATTCTGGTAGACCTCGACGAACGACGTCCCTTTGTGTTCGGCAGCCCTTTTGATGATGGCCTGCATGTGTTTGGGGTCGCGGTCGAGGGTGCGCGCAACGAAGGTTGCACTGGAACCGAGCGCGAGGGCGGCCGGGTTGAAGGGGTAATCGATCGAGCCGAACGGGGTGGATTTTGTGATCTTCCCCTTTTCGGAGGTGGGGGAGTATTGTCCCTTGGTCAATCCATAAATCTGGTTGTTAAAGAGAAGGACGTTGATGTCGAGATTGCGGCGCAGAAGATGAATCATATGGTTGCCGCCGATGCTCAACCCGTCGCCGTCGCCTGTCACCACCCACATGGAGAGTTCGGGTCGTGCCATCTTAAGCCCTGAGGCGATGGCTGTGGCGCGCCCATGGATGCTGTGAAATCCGTAAGTATTCATGTAGTACGGGAAGCGGCTTGAACAACCGATACCCGAAACGAACACCATCCGGTGGCGGGGGATGCCCAGATCCGGCATGACGCGCTGGGTTTGAGCAAGAATGGAATAGTCACCGCAGCCGGGGCACCAGCGGACATCCTGATCGCTCTGGAAATCCTTCGAGGATGCTTTCTGATCCGAAGGCGGGGGAGATAGTTTCATAACTTCATCGACAAGAACACTCATTTTGTACCTCTCAGGATTTCTTCAATTTTATTTTCAATTTCGATGGATTTGAACGGAAGGCCCTGAATTTTGTTCAGTCCTACCGCTGGCACCAAATATTTCGCCCGGAGAACCTTCACAAGCTGTCCGAGGTTCAGCTCCGGGACCAGGATGTGCTTGAACTTGTACAGGATCTCTCCCACGTTCCTGGGCATGGGATTGAGCCACCGCAGGTGCAGGTGGGAAACGGAATTCCCCTTTTGGCGGTGATGGGCAACGGCGCTTTTGATGGAACCGTAGGTACCGCCCCAACCGACGACCAGCAGGTCACCCTGCGAATCTCCCTCGACTTTCGCGAGGGG